>JBEEJS010000120.1:0-2677 GCA_041169025.1 Candidatus Parcubacteria bacterium | reverse complement strand
GAATCCGTTGGTCATCTACAAGTTCCGCAACCAATACGCGGTGTCGGAAGCACAGGCGCGGGACATCTTCACGGAGACCAAGAAGTGGCTGTGGTTCTGCGCCCGCCTGGAAAGGCAGCAGCGCACCCTGCCGAACGGACTCCGTATGAGAGCACCCGTGATCCACGTGAACAAGGTCATCATCGACGAGATGTGGCACGTATTCATCCTGTTCATGCGGGATTACCAGCGCTTCTGCGAAGAGTACCTGGGAGGCATCCTCTATCACTCACCCGGCAGTCCGCTCTACGAGGAGATGGACGAGGACGAGACCCGCGCGCAGCTCGAATGCATCAGTGAGGAGCTCGGTGACGAGACGCTTAGGAAGTGGTACGTGGAATACGGAGAGACGTACTCCCCCGCCAACCTCCTTGCGCTTCTGAAGCCGCCCGTGTTCGGCCGGCCACCGGAGGCGCTGTGAACACGTCATCCCTCGCCGCACGACTACGAGACCTGATCGAGACGCGGGGCTATGCGATTGAGCGGACGGATGACATCGACCGATTCAAAGCACTTTGCGCGACGCTTGGTCCGGTCGAACTGCTGACCGACGTCCGCATCGTCCCTGGCAAGACGGAATATCCGTTCCGACCGGCGGCAGTCCCCTTCCATACGGACCATCCCCGGCACCCAATCGTGGCATGGTACTGTGTCAGGAAGGACGTCGCTGACGGAGCGAACCTGCTCATCGATTCGAGGGTCATCCTCGAACGACTGACTCCCTATCAACGTGCCCGGCTCTCCGGCGCGTCCGTCCGAATCGTACAAAGCCAGGAAAGACGAACAATCCTCGGAGAGTATCCGTTTCACGCCTACTGGCTCCCCCCGCTCATCCGAGAGGCCATGCCCTCACTGGATGACGAGACACGTGCCGCTGTCGGAGCGTTCCAACGCGAACTCGACGCGCGCGCGGAATCAGGAACGGCCGTACCGGTCCGCCTGGAAGAAGGCGAAGCGCTCTTCGTGAACAACCACGTCATGCTGCACGGTCGCAAGTCCATCTCGCATGTCAGCGATAGGCACTTGATTCGGGCATGCATGACACGTCCTTGAATCTCAGGGCTTCAGACGTTCGTCTGGAGCCCCTGCATTCCAGGATATTCTTCTTGGAAATAACGAGTGTCAATTATGCCCCAAGTGAAAAACGCCCTCTACGACATCGCCACCACCGTCCTCGGCCCGGACGTTTTCCGCGCCAAGCGCGTCATCGACGTCGGATGCCTGCGGTTCGCGCAGACCAAGGCCATCAAGTCGCTTGGTGCGGATGTCATCGGCATCGACTCTTGCAAGCGCGAGGAGCCGCCGGAAGGCATCCTGTTCGAGCAGACCGACTTCATGAAGTGGGAGCCCGCCGCTCCGGTTGACGTGCTCTACATGTCCAACGTCGCGCAGTTCATCCCCACCGCGGACGTCATGGCGAAGATCGCCGCGCTGGGGCCGAAGACTCTCATCGTCCGCGTCATGTACGACTTCCCGGAACCGAATTGGCCGGCCGACGAACTCCTCCCGCTGTATTTCACCGAACCGGAGGATTGGACGCGGTACTTCGCAGACCTCGGATACGAGACGAAGCATGCGAGAAAGTACGAATTCGCCGGCCAGGATTTCAAGCACCGCGACAGGACGTTCCGGTTCACCGAATACATCGGCGTGAAGAAGTAGCGGAATAATCCCTCTCCCATGGACCAGAACTTCATCGATGCCTTCATCGAGCGCTGCCCGGCACGGGCGCGCATCCTCGACCTCGGAGCCGGCCACGGCCGCTATTCGAAGTTGCTGGCGGGGCGTGGGCATGCGGTGACCGCGGTCTCGCCGGATTGCGATGATCCGCATCTGGAGAACGTGAGGTGGACCCGCGCGGACGTCACGGCATGGATCGCCGCGCTTGAACCGGATGCGCGTTTCGATGCCGTCTTCATGCGGCACTCGCTGCAGACGCTCGCTCCCGCATACGCGCAGGACGTGCTCGCGCCCGCGCTGCTCCGTCATCTGCAGCCCGGCGGCGTCATCGCCATAGAGACGTTTTTCGCCGATTCCAAACCGGCTTCCTCGGTGCCGTTCGCGTCATATTGGTCCGCCAAGAAACTGCACAGGCTTTTTGCCGGCTTGGAGGTGCTTCGCAGTGAACAGTACGAGCAAGACCGCGAGACGCGCGGCGGCGGGGAGAAGCTGTTCCGGCTGGCGGATATCATCGTGAAGAAACCGGCCGCGCGCCAAGATCAACCCTCGCGCTTTGCCGGTTTCACGCGGCCGAGCGCCGCCGCCAGCGGTTCCGTGAGCCTGATGCAGTACCTGCCGCGTTGACCATCCTTCCAAAGAGTACGCACGACGCTCCTCCGAATGCGGCGCACGAAAACGGACCCGGTATGGGTCCGTTTTTTGTCGGGCACGCTTGTGGCATCCTGGGCGCTGCCCCTCTACGCCCCCCGCTCACTCGTCTTCGCCGGTGCCGGCATCGCCACGATCTTCGTCCGTTCCAAGATCTCCTCCTCCACCAGCGCGCGGTCACGGCCGAACTTCAACCGAGAGAGCTGCTTCAAAGCCTCGGCGATGCGCGCGTCGCCCTTCACCGGCGCGGGCGCCTTGATGTTGAAGGGGCGCGTCACCTGGTTGTCCACAAGGAGCTTGGTGTTGTAAG
>JBEEJS010000119.1:0-8662 GCA_041169025.1 Candidatus Parcubacteria bacterium | reverse complement strand
TCGGGGATTCGGGCGCAGCCTTGCGACCGCGCACCGAGCCCTCCGACATGCGCATGATACCCCATTTCTGGGGTGGGGCGCTAGCGGTTCCCTGCCCATGGCCCGCTCCGAGCGCGCCCTGGAATCGAAGGCTTCCGAAGCGCCTCACTCCGCTGCCGCCGCCCGGATGTCCGCCACGATCTCCGGGAACGCCGCCATGTTGAAGTGACCGCGGTCCCCGAAGATGCTGGTGATGGCCCCCGGCAGGTCGGCCTGGTACTTGAGCAGGTTGTCGAACGGGACCACCTGATCGTCCTCGCTGTGGTACAGGTGGATCTTCGGCACCTGCTCCACCACGCGATTCATGTTCCGCGGCAGTTCGAATTCCGGCGCCAATCCTTCGCCTGCGATCGTGTGCAGCGGCGCGACGAGGAAGAGCGCCTTTACCTTTACTGACGCGGCGTGCGTCGCCAGGTACTTCGCAAGGAAGATGCCGCCGAGCGAATGGCCGACCAAGATGACCCCCGGACGCATCACTGTCATGAACTTCTCGAACCACAGCGCCCAGTCGTCGAACGACGCGTTCTGCGGATTCGGCATGCGCGGAGTGAACACGGTGAAGTCCGCGCCGAGCGTCTTGCCGAGCGTAGCCTTCCAGTCATCGCCGAGCATCCCTTCGCGCGTGAACTGCTTCGAAGCGAGCCACGCCTCATATGCGGCATGGGTGGGAAAGGAATTTCCGCCGTGGATGACGAGGACGTCTTGGGGCATAGGGATGCGTCAGCGTTTCTTCTTCGGGGCGGGTTTCTTCACTGAAGGTTTCTTCACCGCGGGCTTCCTTTTCTTCGCCTTCATCCAGGTCACCGCCTCACCCGTCACACGCACCAGTTCCACCAGCCACGCCCTGTCCTCCCACGCATCCTGATCGGCCTGCAGGTACGGCTTCGAGCCCGGATACGCTTGACCCTCGCGATACAGGTCACCCGCAGCAGCGCGACCTTCAGGGGTGATCTTCAGGAACAGCGCGTCATCGCAGACGAAACCGAGCACGGTGCCGTGCCGGTAGAGCGCGTACTCGCCGAACATCTTGCGCGTCGTCAGTCCGTCGAGCGCGGAGAGTTGGTCGAGCAGGTATTCGATGGACGAGGCTTTGGTGGCCATAGGACGCGGCAACGTTCACGCCTTGCCCGTGCCGACCATCGCGAGCACGTCGTCCGCGAGCACGGTGAGCGAGATTTCCGATTTCACGACGACTTTCACCACGCCAAGGTTCTTGGCGTCCGCGATGCGGCGATCGAAATCCGGCAGGTTGGTCATGACCACGATGGGCGCCTTGCCCTTGTATCCTTTCACCACCGCTTCGCGCAGCATGCTGGGACCGTCCAAGATGGGCATGACGATATCGAGGAGGATGACGTCGTACACTTTGGAGAGCAGGCTCCGTTCGCCCTGCTCGCCGTCCCCCGCCTCGTCAACCACCATGCCTTTGTTCTTGAGACGCCTGCTCAGGACGCTGCGGCAACCCGCGTCGTCATCGATGATCAACGCACGGGGTTTCTTCGTTGGGAACATGGGTTTGCCGATGAGTGTTGATTGATAATCAGGTTCAGCGCCACTTTCCGGATCGGGACGCGATCCACGACGACGCCCAAACGTATGCCAGTACCGCCTGCGTCCAGAACATGAGCACGTTCACCGACTTCGTACCCGGACCGGTCCAACCGGCGGCGAAGTAGAACGAGGCGCTCATGACCATGCCGCCTGCCAGCGCGGCCTTGCTCAAGACGTACGAAAGGCGGCGGTGCTTTTCGTCCATGGCGAACAACATGCCGAAGGCAGCCACGGCGAGCGCGACGCCCGCGGCCATCTCTCCCCACTCCACGGCGTACGCGAATAGGAGCGAATGATCGGTGAACGGACCCCGGAGCAGCGTCACGAACCACGGGAACGGGTTCTTGCTGGCGAAGAACTTCAGCGTACCATCGATGCCTCCCACGAACTTCTCGTCGGAAAGCTTCTCCCAGCCCGCCTCCATCCAGACGTACGCCAGCACCAGCTGCACGCCGACGAGCCCCATGAGGTACTGCGTCGCCGGCTTGAGCGGCACGTCCTTCGCGGTCCCACCGAGCATGGCGCGCGCCGAGCAATGTCCGGTACCGATTTCCCAAAGGCAGAACAGCGCGAAGGCGAAGGCCAGGAACTGCACGTACGGGTTCACGTACAGGGCGATACCGGCGTAGAGCAGCACGATGGCGAGCAGGAGGCGGACGAGGCGCTCAAAGACGTCGAGATTGCGACGCATATGACGGAGGCTTTTAGCCGGATAATGACCGTATCATAGCAAATCGCGGGGTTTGGGGCGAGGCGCGGCTGCTGCGCCACGTACGACAAAAGCCGGTGCGCGCACCGGCCCTTGTTCGCGTGAAGTGAGCGATCACGCGCCCGTTTCCACCATCTTTTTCATCCCATCAAGCACCATCTTCCAGTTTCCGGCCGAGTGATCGGCCACTTCCTGGGAAGGCGCGTTGGATTGGGTGATGCGAACCTCCACTCCCCCGTCCTTTTCCGTCACGTCGTACGCCAGCACCTGCCGCGTCTCCGGCGTGTCGGGCGCGCCGCTGAAAGCGCTCCAGTAATTGAACGAAAGGCGCTTCATCGGTTCGAACGCGATGATCGTGCCCCTGTCCTCGTACGGCTTGCCTTCCCATTCGCCGCGGAAGAAGACCGGAGCGCCGACTTCCCAGGTGGTATCAAGGTTCGTGCCGAAGAAATACCGTTTCACTTGTTCCGGGACGGTGAGCGCCTCCCAGACGGTGGCGAGCGGGGCATGGACGATGACGGACGCGGAGGAGGAGAACGACATGCGTTTGGCGTGAGATTAATGAAGTCCGTGATCATTGAAACACTTCGTATAGGTCTTGTCCGCGTGCGCGATGTGCCTCAAATGCCAATCTCCGGCGAATTGCGCGAGCTCCCGAAGCGCGGTGAAACGCGCGGAACCGTTACCGCTGGCGACCGCACGGTGCGCCTCCGCGGCCATGGCGTGCGATGCGTCGCGATACGTCTGATGCGATTCGAAATGCTCCTTGGATACGCAGTCGTACGCTTGCATGTGTTCCTCCTCAATGCCGAGGTGATACACGTTGTAATTCATCAGCTCGTCAAGCAATCGCAGCACCTCCTGTTCCGGTCCTTCCTCGCCCGCTTCCGACTTCGCAATCAGCGCGTTGATCAGATTAAAGAGATGCCGATGCTGATCGTCCAATTCCTTGACGCCGACGCTCAATTCCTCGGTCCAGACGTATGTCATCATAGGTTCACGTTGAAGATGGTGATGATTATTGCGCCCGCGGTCCGGGCTTGCCCCAATGGGCATCATGGGAAAAGCATAGCATGAACGAGCATGCTTGACCTCTTGGCCATGTGTTGCAAAATAATCCATATACCGAAAGCCATCCGCTGCATGCGGACGGCTTTTCATGTCACGCGTTTTCCCTCACCCACCCTTCCACGAACGTCGCCACTTCTTCCCACCCTTTTTGCCCGCAGATGAAATGCGAGCGGCCGGGGAATTCCTTGAAATCCTTTTTGCCCGCTTCCGGCGCGTACGCATCGAAATTCTTCCGATTGAGCGACGCGGGGATGATGTGATCCTTTTCCCCGGCGATGAGCAGAAGCGGCGGGTGTGGCTTCTTGAAATCGATCCTGCCATCCGCACCGGAGGCGGTCCGCGGGACGTTGCGGCTTTCCGGCACGACGTACGCGTCATACGCGGCACGCGTCTCTTCCTGCGTCATGACGTTGCAGAAGGCGTAATGGAACCACTCCACCGTAGGAAGGCAGGGCGAGTTCCCTTTGAACGGGTTGATGGTAGGAAGGTTCGCCTTCAGGAAGCTCCACTTGAGGGAGACGATGCCCACGGGCGGCGCGGAATCGATGGCCACCGCCGCCACGCCGCGGCCGGAATTCAGCAGCTTCTGCGCCGCGAAGCCGCCCATGGAGTGCCCGATGAGGACGGGCTTCTCCGGGAGCGAATCGACGAATGCCGTGAGACTGGCCATCACCTGACTGAAAGTTAGCGCGCCGAGGCGCGGATCTATCGCGCTCCGCAGCCCCGCAGGATCGCCGTCATGAAAAGGAAACGCCGGCACGTGGCAGACGTAGCCGCGGGATTCAAAAAACGATTTCCAACCCGCCCAGCTGGCGGGGTTCTGGAACATGCCGTGGATGAGGACGAGGTGTTTGGGCATATGCGCAAAAATTCGTGGCGGAGGGGGTGGGATTCGAACCCACGGATCCTTTCAGATCGACAGTTTTCAAGACTGTTGCCTTAAACCGCTCGGCCACCCCTCCGTGATTTCGCAAGGACCTATGCAAACAGTACCCGATTAAGGCGAAAAAGAAAGGGCGGGCCATGATGGCCCGCCCTGCCGCTATTTCTTCGGATACTGCCGCGCCATCTTCTCCTGCAGCGCCACCACGTCTGCGGCAGCCGCACCGCCATACCCCAGGTGCTCGTATACGCCCAGGTTGAACGCCTCTCCCCCATCCGGAGTGAGGATGTCGAGTGCACGGCGGCTCGCCATGAACGCCGCGTCATCCTCGGACGCTCCGAATGCGCGGCGGTACAGCGCGGACAGCACCGGAGCCACGGCGGCAGAGCGCTCGTTCTTCAGGCGGAGCTGCTCCGCGAGCGGCGGCATGTCGCCGTTCTCCATCATGTAGTTGTCCGCGGCGTCCTCCTCCGTCTTGGCCGCGGCTGCGATGACGTCCAGCGCCTGGTCCACAGTCAGGGTGTCCGACACGCGCCCGTCCGGGATGGCGGCGTCGATGGCGGCCTTGATGGCAAGGATCGATTCACCCGCCTTGCCGTCACGAACCGTACCGAGCATTTCCAGCCGCTCCGGGAGCGGCAGACCGGACGCATGAAGGTCAGACTGGCGCTTGTATCCGCGTAGCGTGCTGGACGGATAACCGAAGACGAAGAACGCCTTGAGTTTTTCCATCGCGGTCGACTTGTTACCCACGCTGGCGCCCGCCAGGTTTTCCGCGAGCGACTGGCCCGCGTCCCACCCGACAAGCGCGGCGATCTCCGGCTCCTCCGCGGCGCGACGCTCTAGCGCGGCGGCATCGACAGCGAAGAGGCCGATGACTTCGATGCCACTTTCCTTGAGCGTCTGCTCCACAGCGGCCCGCGCCGCTTCAGGCAGGTTCTCGCGCACCGGCAGACCGGAGCGCACGCCCACGAGCAGCGAGCGCATGTCCGCATCGCGGAACGGCGCGAACTTTTCCTTCTTCAACCGCTCGGACATCTCCGCGATGGACGCATACGCCGACTCCGGTCCGAAACGCCGGGCATAATCCATGGCAGCTGACTCCTGTTCCGCACCGGCCGCAGTCGCGTCTGGTCGATATTCGCGTTCCATAGGTTCGTCCTCCGCGTACACCACCCATCGAATCGGGCAATGACGTGGCAGCAGTTTATGGTAATTATGCGCGCTTGTCAATGGCTATTGACGAATTGAGGCTCAACGTTCCTTCGCCAGCCGCAGCAGCACCGCATCGAAATTCACGATCATGTCCTTCGGTCCGATGACGATCCCCTCCTTCTTGTACAGCTTCAGCCGCGCCGCCCGATGCGCGGGGTTCATCCAGACGCGACCACCGGCGTACACGATGCGGTGATACGGGATTCCTTTCACGCCCCGTTCCGTGGCCTTCCCCAAGATGGCGGTGATGCTTTGCGCGGCCATGCCTCCCCCGCCGGCGGCGCGCGCGATCAATCCATACGTGGCCACGCGTCCGGCAGGAATGGACAGGGCGATGGCGACGACGCGCTCGCTGAAGATTCCGGGTGCGCGGCGAGATTCAGGATTCGGTGTCATATGGAAGAGCGTAGCATGGGAAAAATGCCGCGGCAAAACGGCGCGCAAAAAAGCCGCCCCACCAATCGGTGAAGCGGCCTCACATCATCCGTGTCGTGCTGCATGTCCGCGCATCACGCCCACCCCTGCATCTCCCCCAGCCGGCTTTCATGCGCCACGAGCACCGTGCGCGTGAGCGGCTGGAGCACCGGCTCGATCTGCGGGATCCATTCGCCGTCGGGCCTGCCGTCGGCGTCGAGGAAGTAGAAGCGGAAGCCGAGCTTGCGAGAAATGCCGTACACCGGGAACGTGTCCCACGGCGTCTGCGTGCCAACCAGGAGCACCGCACCGCCGACCTCGCCTTTCCAGAGGCGCGCCATGCTGATGCCGATGCTGCCGCCGGTGATCTCGATCGCCTTGAAGCGATGTGAAGTCTTGGAAGGAATGAGCTTGCGGGCCTCGAACGGCTGGAGGTACGGGTCGTCTCGCAGCAGCAGGTACTGCTTTGCGAGCGGAAGATCGCGGTTGATGCGCGGTCCGAGCTCGTGCCGATGCTCGAATTCGTTGTGCCGGCGCACTTTGTTCGATCCGGGGCGATAGCCGTAGATCTCGCGAGTGAAGACGTCACCCACATAGGCGGAGACGATCTCATGGCCGCTGACCAGGGAGATCATGGTGCCCACGCCGTGCGACTGCCGGCGGATGAACGCCTTGGTGCCGTCGATGGAATCGATGGTCACGTAGGTGTCGCCGCCGGGAAGCGTGCATGGCTGCACCAGGCGGTCCTCCTCCGCCACGATGCCGACGCCCGGCATGGCGCGGCGGATGCCGTCCACGTACTCGTCCTGGGCTGCGGTGTCGGCGGTGGTGAAATAATCGTCCTGTCCCGGCTTGTACTCCGTCTCCTTTGCCGTGACCTCGTGGGCGAAACGCTGGGCGTTGATGACGACGATGGCGCGTCGTACGAGTTCCTTGAAGATGATGCCCACGGCATCGCCGTTGAGCGGTCCGAACGTTTGTTGCTGTGTCATGCGTCCTCCGTGCAAAATGACGGGATGAGACTAGCATGTTTTCGGGCCCGAGTCAATCCGGGAAACGCGCCTGTCAACGCGAAAAACGGCGCTCGCAGCCCCCGGAAGGCCGCTGCACTGACGGGAAATCCGGTGCTTGCCAATACGCCCCGAAAACCGTAGGATAGGCCGTATGCAGCCCTGGAGGGTTGCGCCGAATGGTAAGGCAGCAGTTTGCTAAACTGCGACTGCGCAAGCGGTCTTGTGAGTTCGATCCTCACACCCTCCGCCATGGAAAAGGCACCGTGAACCGGTGCCTTTTGCGTTGCGGGCGGTGTGCTGGGCGAGGCCATGCGCGGCCAAAGAAAAGACCCGCTCCATGACAGAGCGGGTCTTGCGTATCATTGCCGTTCTTTTTCTTCGAGGCGCGGCGGAGGCAGGTCGTACACGCGCGGGTCGCCTTCGATGCGGAGCATTCCGCCATTCGACTGGCCACCCGGCCTGCCGTCCTTGCGCGTTCCGCGCAGATCGAGCACCGGCGCACGACCGCGCTTGCGCATGTCCTTCGCTTTTTGGAGCTGCTCGTGCAGTTTGCGCGAGTAGGGCAAGCGGTACGCGCGGGGCTCGATGCCATCCGGCAGGTATTCCAAAGGGTTGTATGCCGGCGTCCCCTTGGATGCCAACGGTACCACCCACATGAAGATCGCTCCCGGATTTTCGGCCTGCGGTTCCATGATGATGGAATCGTACACCACCGATTGCGGCGGCGGCTTATCTCGCGCGGGCCAGCCCGGATACGAACCGACGGCGTGCCAGACGGCGAGGCCGAACGTGGGCACCACCAGGATGAGCGCGAGCTTGAGCGTCCATTTCCAGGCGGCGCGGATCAGCGCGAGGCAGACCACGGTCGCCAGGAGGACGAATGCGATGGGAATCGCGAGCGTATGGGCGTTCATTGCGACCCCCTTCGGTACGGCGTCTCTGCGACGAATTTCACGTCGAGTTCGTTGGTGCCGGTCACCGTGCCGCTTTCGGACAAGGTGAACCGGAACGCGGTCGCTTCATCGCCGTCTTCCGGCAGGATGCGGACCTTCTTGATGACCACGGTGTCATCGCCTTTGAGCTTCGTGAGCGTGATGACGACCGTCGCCGGCTTAGGGTCGCGCTTCCGGAACATGTGCACGTTCACGACGTACTCCCCCGGCATGGTGCCGCGGAGCACGACGCGCTCGTCGTTGCGGAAGACCGACTTGTAACTTCCGTCCGGCAGCATGACCGTCTCCGCCGCGTACCCCACGTCATCGCGTTCGAGGTTCATGAGCGGATGCTGCTTGGCTTGGAAGTAGCAGATGGCGCCGGACGGATCGCGCACGTAGAGGTCGACGTCGTCATCGGACTTCTCGTCCCAGGTCATGCTGACGGCGTAGACGCCTTCCGTGTGCGCGTTGGCGTCCTCGATGGCCTTCTTGGTCTTGGCGCGTTCTTCCATGTTGGACATCATGAGCAGTCCGGTGACGACCACCAGCGTGCCCATCATGAGATCGACGAAGAGCGTCTTTCCGAAGAGCTGCGGACGCTGGCTCATGACGCATGACCGTCCTTCCCCGCCTTGCGGAGCGCGCGTTGCGCCTTCCGCACGTAGTGGCGCAGGACGACGGCCTGCACTTCCACGATGACGCCGGCAACCGCTCCCGTGAGCGTGTTGATGAGCGCCACCGAGGCGTTGCCTGCCACGAGACGCATGCCTTCCGCGGCCTCATGGCCTCCGGCATACGACCCGAACATCATGCGATAGCCCAGCGCCGTGCC
>JBEEJS010000118.1:0-8455 GCA_041169025.1 Candidatus Parcubacteria bacterium | reverse complement strand
ATAGAACTTGGGAGCGGCGAAGCCCTGCTCGTCAGGCACGCTCTTCAGGATGCGGTTGTGTGCGGGGTCGAGCGAGTAGAGCGTGCCGTTCCAGAGCGCGGCATCGGCGAGCGATGCGCCGCCGGTCTCGATGCGCGCCGTGGTCGCGGCGCCTTTCCCGGACGCGGGCACCAAAGTAACCGATCCGCTGCTCGCCGCGGCCAAGACGTTCTTGCCGCTCATGAGCAGCGCCACCGGGGATTCGCCGAGCGTGGTGCCGGAGCGCGCGGCGGTGACCGCGGAAGCGCCGGGATCGATGGAGTAGAAATCGCCTTTGTCCGACACGCTCCAGAGCGCGCCACCGGCGGTGACGAGGCGCGGGAGCGAAGAAGCGCCGTCGGCGGTGGCGACGGTCTGTCCCGCGGAAAGCGGAACCACTTTGCGCATCACGGCGCGCGCGCCTTCAAGCCGCGCGAGGAGCGCGACCTTGGCGGCCTTGTCCGCGGGCTTCTTCTCCGGCAGCGCGGCGATGTCCGTGGCGGCCTGCGCCAGCAGCATGCGCGTGCGATCCTCGTCCTGGTAGATCAGGCTGGCGTCGGCGGCGTCGAGTTCGCCGGCGGCCGCGGTCTGCTGCGTCTTGCTCGCGCTGGACATCTTGTCCAGGCTGTCCTTCCACGAGAGCACGTGCACGCTGGCGTTGAGCGCGAAGACGGCCGTGAGCGCCGCGAACAGCATGAAGCGCTGCGCCGTGGGCAGGCCGTTGAAGCCGTCCATGATCTTGGTCATGGCGTCGTCAAAGCGCGACTTGATGGCGGCGGGGATGGCGCGCCAATCGCCGGTGATGACGGCCTTGCCTGCCCACCAGAGCGCACCCCCGAGCGCCGTCAGCGCGGGAGCGACGAACGCGTACGCGGCGCGCGCGTACTTCATGGGATCCTGCGGCGCGCGCGGTTGCTGCGGCACGGCATGCGCGGCCTTGGTGGCGGCGGGCGTTTCTCGCACCACGCGCGCGCGGCCGTTGTCATATCCCTTGCCGCCGCGCGCCGCACCCGCACTGCCACCACCAGAAACGGAGTTCACAATGGAACGCGTCACCGTGCTCAACGTTGAAGGAGACAAAATGGACGTGGTGTCTGATTCCAGACCAACCAGGTGATTCAACGAAGAAACGGTGGAGATGGGTTTGTGCGCGGAAAGGTCTTCAAGGTACGCCACGGGCGCGGCATCAATGGCCATGACGGCGACGGCCGGCATGTCCTCGATCTCGCCGAGCGCGCGTTTGATGTGCTCCGTGGAGCCGGCGGGATCCGATGCGGCCATGAAATCGCCAAGCACGCCGTCGTCGATGAGTTCGCGCAGGTCTTGCGACGACACCAAGACGCGATCACGCTCCGTGAGCGGACCGGCGATGACGCTGCCGAAGCACGGGCGTGGCAGGCCGTATCCAGCGGGCGCTTCCGGTTCCGCCTCTCCGAGCATGTCGAACGGGCGCGTGGTGCCGGATGCGGTGCGGCGGAAGAGCAGCATGGTGGGCGCGCCCCAGACGGCGGCGGCCATGCTGCGTTCGCGCACGGCGATCAGCGCGGCGGAGACGTATTCCGGCCCGAGTCCGATGCCGTTCTCGCCTAAGAGCCGCGACATGGCGCGGTTCACGTACGACACCGCCACTTCCACCAGCTGCTCATGCGTGGCTTCCGGGATGCAGCGGCGCATGGCTTCCAGGGCGCCGCGGGCGACGGCGTCTTCCAGGTTGGCCAAGAGGGCCTCGCCGGCGCGCGGAGCGGCGTCCGCGGAGACCAGGCAATACACCTTGCCCAGGCGGTTTTCCGACTCCTTTGGGAGCGCAAAAGCCGCCGTTTGCACGAAACGGCCGCTTTTCTTGGGGTTCCAGCGGACCATCAGGCCCGAGCGCGCTTCAATCTTACGCATGTTTTGGGAGTCCGTTGACCGCAGTCGATATGCTCACTATACTATACCCCAGGTTAAGGCACCACGACTTTCAAGGGGGTGCCTGTGGGCGAATTCGCCTTCTTGACCGGCTCCGACCCGGCTGGCTCCAGAACGAACATGCTTGAACAGCTTTTCGGCTCAAAGACCCGCGTCAGGCTCCTGCGCCTGTTCCTCCAGAACCCCACGGAGGCCTTTTTCGTGCGCGAACTCACGCGCAAGATCGGCGCGCAGATCAACGCCGTGCGCAACGAGCTGGAGAACCTGCTTGAGATGGACGTGGTGATGGCCGCGGAGTTCGCCGCGCCGCAGGAAGTGGGCGCTGACGGCATGCCGATGCTGGCGGAGCCGGTGAAGGCCGCGAAGGCGGTGGCCAAGAAGGGCAAGAAGAAGCGCGCGTCCACCGCGCGGAAGTATTTCAAGCTGAACCAGGAGTCCATCATCGTGGGCGAACTGCGCGCGCTGTTCATGAAGTCGCAGGTGCTGCTGGAGAAGGATTTCGTGCGCAAGATCACGGAGGCGGGGAGCGTGCAGTACATGGCGCTGACCGGTTTCTTCGTGGGTGTGGAAGGCGCTCCCACTGACATCTTCATCGTGGGCAAGATGAGCAAGGAGCGCGCCGGTGCGTTGATCCGCGCCTTCGAGCGCGAGGTGGGCCGCGAACTGAACTACACCATCATGACGCCGCAGGAATACAAGTACCGCCGCGACGTGACGGACCGGTTCCTGTACAGCATCTTGGAGTCGCGGAAGATCGTGGTGATGGATACGGTTGCGGAACGCGTTGGAATCCCCGCGCTGTGATCTTGGTTGTTGACGTGTTCAATGCCGGCTGGCGCATCGGCGCAGTGGGCGAAACCGCGAAGGGTGGAGGTGGTGGCATGCGCCTCACCTCCATTTGGCTGCGCGGTGATGCGGTGCGCTCCGCGGCCGCTGCATTGGCAGTGGCGCGCAAGAAGAAGACGCACTCTGGGCGGCCGACGTGCATTGTCGTTGCAGTGAACGCGCCGGGTGCGGTGCGGGATGTTTCTTGGAGCATGATCCGGTCTTCCGTTGCGGCGGTGAATTCGATGGCGTTTGCATTGAAGGTTCCAGTTTGTGGTGTTGCCGTGCTCGGGTCCGAGACTGATGATGAGTTGGCGGCTGCGGCGTTGGTTGCGGCGAGGGGGGCAAAACTTGGGACGTGGGTGGGGCCGGAATATTCGGGGGAGCCGACTATCACGGTGGGGAGGAGATGAAATATCGCTAGGTAGCGGGTTTTTTTTGTGGATAAGTACGTTTACGCGCTGATTTTATTGGAATATACTGAAGCGGACCATAATCCACTTTACGAGATTCTCATGCAAAAAGCTTTGCGCGCATGTACGAACTTATTTCTGAAAACCGTATTTTCGCGCTCGGCTGCAGTGGCCGGGTTTTTTGTATTGGGATTTTTGGTGGGGCCGGGGGCGAGTGCGGCCACTAACGTCTCGGGAACGCTTACGTCGGACGCCCATTGGTCACGTGCGGGTAGTCCGTACATCGTGAGCGGCCTCACGGTGATGCAGAACGCGACGCTGACGATTGATCCGGGTGTTGTCGTGAAGATGTCCGCTAGCAATGTCTCGATTACCATCCTGGGGTCCCTCTTAGTCAACGGCACGTTCGCATCCCCCGTGAGCTTCACCTCAGCGACCGATGCCGCCACGGGAAGCTGGAATAACATCTATTTCGGAGCTGGCGCAACGGGAAACTTCTCGAACGCGATGTTCCGCTATGGCGGGTATTTCGGGAACGGCACCATGCAAAACGCTGGCGGCATCGTCGCGTGTTCTGGGTGCGTGTTTACGAACAACGTGAATTACGGCATCGTGCAGTCGCTTGGCATCCTCACCGTGACGAACAGCTCCTTTCACGACGAGGCTTCCGGACTGTCGTTGTCCGGTGGAACCTTGGCGGTCGACATGACAGACTTCCACGCCCTGACCTCTGTCGGCGTGAATGCGAGTGCAGGGAGTCTTACTATCACGAATTCGACGTTCTCCGCGGTCACGCTGGCCGGCGACATCAAAGGCGCCGTTACCTTCACTCATTCGTTAAACGCGGCAAGCAGCGGTACCAGGAACGGCTTCCATATTTCGCAAAGCCTTTCAACCGACCAGACGTGGACCGCAGATATCCCGTATCTCATCGACTCTGCAAATTTTTCCGTTCCGGTCGGAAAAACACTTTCGGTCGATCCCGGCGTGGTGGTTAAGTTCGAATCGAACAACGCCTTTTTCTACGTCTTGGGAACGCTCAATGTGAACGGCACCGCTGGGGCCCCCGTGTACTTCACGTCCATGGCCGACGACGACGCTGCCACCGGAGGCGATACGAACGGCAATGGTTCCTCGTCCGGGCCCGCTGCCGCGAATTGGAACGTGATGCAATTCCTCTCCGGATCCGTCGGTTCGATTTCCCATGCGATATTCCGGTATGGCGGGTATTTCGGGAACGGCATGCTACAGCTGTCCGGCGGTACGGTGAACGTTTCCGATTCCGCGTTTTCGTCAAGCGCACGCGGCGTGAGCGTCGACATCGGCACGGTTGCCATCACCGGCACTGACTTCTCGAACTTGGGCGTCGGCCTGTACGTGAATCCGTCAGGGACGGCCTCCGCGCATCAATCGAGTTTCCACGGAAACCAGTCGTACGCCATACAGAACATCGGAACCGTCGCTGTTTCCGCGGACGGCAATTGGTGGGGTGCAGTCACGGGGCCGAGTCATCTCGCGAACCCTACAGGGACAGGAGACCGGGTTTCGAACCTTGTCACGTTCCTGCCTTTCCTTGGCTATGACCCCCTCACGTTCGTGCCGACACCTTCAGTGTCGAATCTCACGCAGGCCAAGATCGCTGCTGACGCAACCGTCACCCCCGTCACCAACAAAGAATTGACGTCGGAGAACACCATGCGTTTCGGTGCTACCGTGACCTCTTCCGGACGGCAACTGAAGCTCGAAGTCGAATTGAAGAAGCTCTTCCAGCCATTTGATGGTACTGGGACGGTCATTTCTGCCGCAGTCGCGTCCGGTCAGGCCGCATCGGCTGATTTCGATATCACGCTCGACAAACCCAGTACCAAGCATGGTCCGTATCATTGGCGCGCCCGTGCGATTGATGTCATGAGGCCGGATGTTGTTTCGCCGTGGGTGGAGTACGGGACGACAGGGCAAGCGGCGTTCACGCGGGCGTTCAAGGTGGCGGTGGTACCAGCCGATATGATAGGCGACCCTTCCACGAATAGTGATGATATCATTCACAAGACATCGTGGGCAGACGCGCGTCCGCCCTGCGTTTTACCGGACATCAGCAACCACACCTATACAACGTATGCTACGTATCTTACGGACGTTGAATACTGCTTGAATTCCTATTATGCGGAAAACACCTTTGGAACGGTGCAGTTCGACATCGAACTGAAGACGGATATCGGTGACTGGTTCCGGGTCGGCGGGCTGGACGGTTCCGTACCGAAGACGCTGCAGTATTACGCATTGAAGACGTATCCCGTCACACGCGTCTTGTTGGCTGGCCGCAATCAATTCGAGCTCGCGGCCGATGTCGTTGCAGCTGCGAATCAAGCGCAGGCCGGCATTTCGGCGACGAGCGATGACGCTGTCGTCGTGGTCAACGCGGGCACCGGTCAGACCCCGATGGTCTTGGATGGTCAGGTGGTGAAGGATGCACAGGGAAATGCCGTCACCGTAGGTTGGCGACCGGCGCTGGATCCGACGTCACGCCTGACGGTACCTACAATCGTCATTCCCGAAGCCGAACCGTTCGAGACGTGGGCACACGAATTTGGGCATTTGACGGGTGTACTGACGACGCCGGAGCAGACCGCATTGCCGGACATGTATTTGATGGGCAACACTGAAAGACTCGATGTCATGTCGAGTGGTGTGACCGGGGTCATCGATCGCCGACCTCCTAACATGAGCGCGTTCTCACGGGTGTTCCTCGGCCTGCTCCGGGAAGATGTTCATCGTCTTGGCGACTACGGCATGTTCCCCATTGCGTCGCTATACTCCCAGAAATTCGGGGATGCCGTGTTTCGGTACCAGCTCTCTCCCACGGGCAGTACGGCGAACGAATATTGGACGGCTGAAGTCAGGGATTCCACATCGAGTATTTGGGATCACAATGGTATCGTGACTGTGCCGAGCTTGGTACTTTATTACGTCAATACGTTTGGCGATACCGATGCGCAAAAATTTGGCTGGAGGAACCCAGAGCGGATGAACGTGAATTATTGGGGCTATCTCATCCCTTCGACCACTGAAGAGCTGAATGGCAAGCAAATTAGCTTTCAGTCCGGAATCATGGATATTGGGCAAACGTACGACGATTTTGACCACATGGTGCGCGTGAGGGCGGTGGCGCACGCAGGGGTAGACGGGTTGCCGGGCATTGCAGCGGACGTGGAGCCAATCTCGGTCATCAATCCCGTGGCCCTGTTCAAGGGGGTCATCGTGAAACCGGACATATTCAAGGAGAGTCAGATAGCACGCCATTTCCCGTCACCGCTGCAGGAAATCTGTAATCGTCACTCGACTGATGGGCTCGTCTGCGATACTTTTCCGAGTCTGCTAAAAATGCAGACCTTGGACTCTATTGATAGCGACATCTCGTTCGCGAGCCGGCAATTCTGGATACTCCTTGGCGCAAGTGTCGGGCTGTTGTTACTCCTGATTTTCGTGGTGGTCAGGAGGGGGCCGAGATGGCTATTGGCGATGGTCTTTTTGACTCTCGCTGTGTTCGCCGTATTCACGGTGAGGCAGAACATACACATTGACGGATTGATTCGTGCTTACAATGCCGAATTCATGAAAAACCTTCATTACGAACGTATTCATGGCGGGCCATTGGAAGACGCCGAAGCTGCGCCGCTCCCTACGCTTGACCTCCATGTCTTCTGCGCCGATGGACGCCACGTCGGCATGAATTACGCTACCGGCCAATACGAGAACCAGATTGTCGGCGCCATCACCAACGGGAAAAACCCCGGTGCACCCGCTTGGATATTCTATCCCGGGACTGCCGCAAATGATTCCTGTAAATATTCCGTCTCCGCACACGACTTGCAGGCGTTCCTGGCCGAAAATCCAGAGATTGCTGCTCAAGTTTCGGACACTACGGATGCCTACAGTATTTATGCTCGGGTGAGCGATCCTGTGACTGGACTGCAGACGTCTGCCGTATTGGAAAACCAACCCATCCAGCCCGGAGAGACCATCGTCCACGAAGTCACTGGAACCTCGGGTGTGACGCTCGCCGTCGGCGTTCCTGACATCACTGCGCCCGTCACCACACTCTCCGCCTCCGGAGTGGCAGGAACCAACTCCTGGTACACCGGTCCCGTCACCATCACCCTCTCGGCCACGGACGGTCAGGACGGCACCGGCGTCCAGAGCACCACGTACTCCCTTGACGGCGGCCTCACCTGGACCACGTACGCCGCCCCGTTCGTCATCGCTGATGACGGAGAACATGCCGTACTCTTCGGTTCCACCGATAACGCCGGGAATGTTGAGGTAACGAAGAACCAAGTGTTCCACATCGACACGACGGTTCCCGCGGCCACCATCGTCTCACCGTCCACTTCCGCGATTCTAGCCTCCCATTCCGCGGTTGTCTCCGGAACGCTCGTAGAATCCGGCAGTGGCGTGGGTGTCGTGACCGCTAACGGCGCGCCTTGCTCACTCGCGGAACCCACTCACCTCGCCTTCATCTGTCCGAGCGTGCCCGTGGAGGAGGGGAGCGCCGTCATCACCGTGACGGCCACGGATCTCGCGGGGAATACCGCCGACGCGAGTGTCACTATCTTGGTGGATGCCACCGCGCCCGACACTGCCATTGACTCCGCGCCGAGCGGCACGGTGGCATCCGCAGATGCTTCCATCGTCTTCCATTCCACGGAAGCAGGATCATCGTTCGTCTGCTCTCTTGATGGCGCAGCTCCGACGGCCTGCGCGTCGCCCGCATCGTACTCTGTTATCGCCGAGGGCGTGCACAGCTTCTCCGTGACCGCCACCGACCCCGCAGGCAACGTGGATCCGTCGTCGGCGACGGCCACTTGGAGCGTGGACACTACTGCACCCGACACGATCATCGATAGCGCTCAGTCTGGCACGGTCGCCACTTCTTCCGCCTCGCTGACGTTCCACTCCACGGAAGCAGGTTCGACTTTATCCTGCGTGCTCGACGGTGGTGCCGCCGCCCCATGCACCTCGCCTGCTTCGTATACTGGCCTCGCTGATGGCGCCCACACATTCTCGGTCACTGCGACCGATGCGGTGGGCAACACCGACGCGACCCCGGCAACTGCCTCGTGGTCCGTTGACGCGACGGCTCCCGATACGATCATCGACTCCGCCCCCACGGGCACAGTGAACGCTACCTCCGCTTCCATCACCTTCCATTCCACGGAAGCGGGCAGCACGTTCGTCTGCTCACTCGATAGTGCGGCTCCGGTGAGCTGCACCAGCCCGGCAACGTACACCGG
>JBEEJS010000117.1:0-15859 GCA_041169025.1 Candidatus Parcubacteria bacterium | reverse complement strand
CCAGCGATACCTGCGTGGCAATGCCTGCGAACTGCGTCACGAGCGTCGCAGCACCCCAACCGGTCGCCACGCCGATGGCGCCGCCGAGGAACGTGAGCAGCACCGCTTCCGCCAGGAATTGCGCGCCGATCTCCCCTTTCTTGGCTCCGATGGCCTTGCGGAGGCCGATCTCGCGGGTCCGCTCCGTGACGGTGGTAAGCATCATGTTCATGATGCCGATGCCACCCACGAGGAGTGAGATGCCCGCCACGGCCGCCAGGAAGGCCGTGAAGGAGCCGGTGACCTGCGACAGCGTGCCGAGGATGTCGGCCTGCGAGACGACGGTGAAGTCGGGTTCGGCGACCTTGTGACGGGTGAGCAGCAGATCGGTGATGGACGCCTTCGCTGCATCCATCAGTCCTTGGTCAGTGACGCTCACGGCCAGCGTGCTGATGCGCTTGGTGTGCTCTACCACGTTCTGCATGGTGGTGAGCGGGATGAGCACCATGTCGTCAGGATTGAAGAACCCCGCGGACCCCTTGAAAGCCAGCACGCCGATGATCTTGAACTGGTTCCCCGCGATGCGGATTGTCTTCCCGAGCGGGTCATCCGTGCCGAACAGGTCCGTACCGGCGGTCTGACCGATGACCGCCACGCGCGCGCCGCTCTGCACGTTTCCGTCGGTGATGAATGCTCCCTCGCTCACCGCGACGTTACGCACCGTGGCGTATCCCGCGGTGATGCCGACGACGAGCGTATTGGTGTTGGTACCGCCGGGCGAGACGACCTGGTTGCGGCCCTGCAGTTCCGGGGACACGGCTGCCACGCCGTTGAGTCCCGCGATTGCCGCTGCGTCATCCGCCACGAGCGTTTGCGCGCCGCCGCGTCCGGTGGACACGAAGCCTCGGTTGTTGCCGGAAGACGCCCCAGGCGTCACCGACAGCAGGTTCGCCCCGAGTCCTTGGATGGACGAGGCGATGGTGTTCTGCGCGCCTTGCCCGATGGCCACCATGGCGATCACCGCGCCGATGCCGATGACGATGCCGAGGATGGTCAGGCCGGAGCGGACTTTGTTTGCCGAGACCGCGGAGACGGTCTCGCTCACGAGGTCATCAATGCGCATGGCCGTGTTCGTTTCGCAGGACGATCTTGCGATCGTTCTTTTTGTCTTCGGTGATCAGTCCATCGCGGATGGTGATGATGCGGTCGGCATGTTCCGCCACGTACGGCTCATGCGTGATGAGCACGATGGTGCGCCCGAGCTCCGTGTTGAGCCGTTGGAACGTCTCGAGCACCTGATCGCCCGTCTTGCTGTCCAGGTTTCCCGTCGGTTCGTCAGCGAGGATCATCGCGGGATCGTTCACGAGCGCACGGGCGATGGCGACGCGTTGCATCATGCCACCGGAGATCTGGTTGGGCCGGTGATTGAAGAACGCTTCGGGAAGCGCCGCGTCGGCAAGCGCCTTGCGCGCGCGTGCTTCGCGCTCCTCCTTGGGGACGCGCGCGTACATGAGCGGCAGCGCCACGTTCGCCAGTACCGGCACTCGGGGAAGCAGGTTGAACGCCTGGAAGACGAAGCCGATCTTGCGCATGCGGACGTCCGCGAGCGCCTCGTCATCCAGCGTGGAGACATCCGTACCGTCCAGCACGTACTTCCCAGCGGTCGGCGTGTCCAGGCAACCCAAGATGTGCATGAGCGTCGATTTGCCGGAACCGGATGGACCCATGATGGCGATGAATTCGCCGGTCTGCACCTCGAAGGTAAGTCCTTTCAGGACCTTTGCGGACTCGCCGCCGGTGACGTAGGTTTTCTCGATGCCGGTGCAGGAGAGCATATCAGCGTCCGCTCGCGCCGCCGACCGCACGGAATGCCGCGTTCCCTCCGCCTCCGCCGCCGATGAGCGACTGCACGCCGCGCGGGGCCGTAGCACCCGCGGCGGCGCCCGTCGCCGCGCTCCCGGATATCGTGGAGGTCACCACGGTCTCACCCTCGGTCACACCGCTCACGATGACGGTGGACTCGTCGTTGCTGTCCCCGACCTCGACCGCCGTTTCCACTGGCGGCATCGACAAGGATACGCCGCGTTGCGCCGCGCCTGATGCCGCTGGAGGATTCACGACGACCAGCACGTATTTGGCGCTGGACTGCCCTTTCACTGCGCCGGACGGCACCATCAGCACGTCCTGCTCGGCCTTGGTGATGATGGCCGCAGTCACCGTCATGGACGGGCGTACGCGCGCGTCCTGCGTGTCGAACGCGATCTGCACGGGATACGTCACCACGCCCTGCGAGGTCGCGCCGAGCGCCTGCACCTCCGCCACGGATCCGGCGATGGTCAGGTCAGGAATCGCATCAAAGGTGAGCGTCACTGCTTGCCCGGGCTGCACCTTTGCCGCATCCACCTCGTTCAGGGAGATGGTCGCCATTTTTTGCTGCGCGATGAGCGTGGCGGCGATCGTTCCGGAGCTGACGTTGTCGCCGCGCTTCAGCGTGGTGGCAGCGATGACGCCGTCGAATGGTGCGGTCACGGTATAGTCGGCGAGCTTGCGTCGCGCGTCGTCGAGGGCGGCCTGGCGTGCATCGACGTTCAACTGGGAGGAACGGATATCAAGCGGATCGACGCCCTTTTGGAGTTCCGCCAGGGATCCCGTACGCTCCGCGATCGTGCGGTCGGCGGAAGCGATGGCCTTCCTGTCGGCGTCCATGGCGCGGATGACGGTGAGGGTGCTGGAAATGATGCCATTCACCGTACCGGTTTCGGCGGAAAGGGTGTTCGCATGCGTCATGGCCTGGGTGGCCGGCTTCTTGCCGACGGAGGTCAATTTGTCAGCATACGTCTGCACCAGGTTGGACGCGCTTTTCACCGCGTCAGAAATGGCGAGGGCGGCGTCGTACGTCTGTTTCAGGAGCGCTTCCTTGGTGGCATCATTTGATTGGCGCGAGTCCGTCTTGTAGGCGGCGAAC
Organism: Candidatus Parcubacteria bacterium; assembly: GCA_041169025.1. Classification (GTDB taxonomy): domain Bacteria; phylum Patescibacteriota; class Patescibacteriia; order SG8-24; family SG8-24; genus JBEEJS01. The sequence continues at coordinate 12,915 of JBEEJS010000117.1, read as the reverse complement.
GCGGCATCGTACGCGCTGCGGGCGACATCGTACTTGGCGCGTGCGTCGGCCGCGAACGGCGAAAAACGGTCGTAGTCCGCCAGGCGGTCGCCGTAATAGTCGATATTGGCTTGGCTCCCGGTGATGGTATTCGAAAATAGCACGTCGTTCAGTCCGGACATCACTGACGGAAGGTCCAGGAACGCGTCGGACACCTTGGTGAACCCGTCATCATACGACTGCGCCAGGTCCGCTTCCGCGTTCGCCTTCGTCTCCTTGGCCGATTCCAGCGAGTTCTGGGATTGCAATATGCTCTGCGCATCGACAGGTTGGCGCAGCTTGTCCAGGGACAGTTGCGCGGTCTCGAGTGCGATGCGGGCGTCGTTTACCGTCTTGATGGCGTCCGTCGCGTCCACGGCGGCGATGGCCGCTCCGGCCTTCACGACGTCGCCGTTCTTCACGTATACGCGCGTCACCGTCCCGGACACCTTCGGCTTCACATCCACCTGCTGCGTGGAGGCTACGTTGCCCGTGCCGGAAACGGTCATGACGAGCGTGCCCTTCGTCACGTTGCCAAGGACGTACGACGGCAGCGCCTTAACGGCGGCTGCCCGCTGCGACTGCCAATACCATCCTCCTCCAGCAAGGGCCGCGATGACCATGACCGAGATGAAAGGGTGCTTCTTCGCGGCCGTGAGCGCGGTGATGATCGGATTGGCCATATGAAGACGTTCACTGGGAATCATTGGATGATGGTGCCGGGGCGTCCGCGGTGCATGTCGCGCGTTCGCATCGACCCGGGGCGTCCGCGGTGCCGCAGTGTCACGTCCTCGATGCGTCGTACGCCCTGCGCCGCCACGGTGTCCCCCTGCCGGTCACCGAATACCACGACCACGTCGTCCGGGGCAAGCGCGGTGCCATACGGGAAGCGCGTGTCGGGCGTCACGATGATGGAGAGCGTCTCGTCCTGACGGTCGCGAAGCGTGAACCCGCCGTCGTTCAGGTCGATGATCACGCCGGGATGCACGTCATCCAGGTCATGTGCGGCGAAGGCGGCGTAGAACCGTTCTGCCACGAGAGATTGATGGTCCCTTCCGGCGATGTACATGCTGGGGTGCAACGGCGTCACCGACACCGCGTAGCCGCCGACCGCGGCGATCACCACGATGCCGACGGCGGAGTAGAACAGCGGCTGCCGGTACGCGAAGGCGTAGCGCTTCACGAGCGCTTCGAGCAGCACGGTGAACAGCAGCGCGAGCAGGACCAGCATCCACGGCAGCGAGAAGACGAGCGTGCGCAAGCCGGCGTAGCCGAACGACGGGGCGAACCATGCGCCGTTCAGGTGCGCCAGGAACACGATCAGGCTGGCGACGAACACCAAGGCGAGCGCGAGCAGCACCACGCCGGTGCCGATGAGCGCGCCACGCAACGCGAAATGCCAGCGCGGCAGGGGCTGCAGCTTGCGTTCCTTGATGGCGTCGGCGACCGTCGCCATGAGTTGTCCGGTCTCGATGGTTTCGTCCATATGGTTCACCGCTTCAGGTCTTCGCCGGATCCAACGCGCCCGCACGTTTCGCCAGCGCCTCCCGTCCGCGCTTCAGGCGCACGCCGACGGTGGAGACGGGAATCCGCAGCACTTCGGAGATCTCGCCGTAATCCAGCTCTTCGAAATAATACAGGACCAGCGGTTCGCGATACTTGGGATCGAGCGCGTCAAGATGCGCTTCGAGCGAGGCGCGCGTCGCCACCGCCTCCGCCTCGCGGCCCGGATCGCTCTGCGACACCGGATGCGGGAAGAGCTCGTCGGGATCGAAGAACGGGATCGGCTCGCGCTTCTTGCGCTTGATGGCGTCCACGAACTCGTTGTGCGCGATGCGATACAGCCATGAGGAGAACTTGCGCGTGGCATCGAAGCTGCGGATGTTCACGAAGGCCTTGATGAACACCTCTTGCGCCATGTCCTCGGCGTCCTGGTATCCGAAAAGGAACTTCCGCGCGTAGCGGAGGATCTTCTGTCCGTATCGCTGCACCAGGATGCCGAAGGCTTCTTGGTCGCCGGCCTGCACGCGCAGGGCGATGCGTTCATCCGTGGTTTCTTCCTCGAGATGCTGCATACCGTCACTTAGTGTATACCTCCTCGGGCATATTATCTTTCAGCGTTTGCATGGCGTTTTGCATCGCTGATTCCCTTGGAGGATATTTGGCTTCATGCAGCATAAAACGCGAGTAAAAAAATGCCGGGCCCATGCCCGGCATTCGCGTGCCATACGATGTGCGACGGCTATCGTCCCCTCTCCATGCCTAGGTGGCCGCGGAATCCTCGGCCTCCGTGCCCGGGCACGTTCTTCTTGATGGCGTTCAGCCGACGGTCCGCCTGCGAGCGCGTCAGGATGCCTTTCGTGACCATCACGTCGAGCGATGCCTTCAGGTCGGCCTCACGCGACGCGCGCAGTTTTTCCTGGATCTGCTCTTCGGTCAGTCCTTTCTCCTTGGCGAGTTCGATCGGTGATTTTCCGTCCGCCCACGCGTCCTTCAATTCGTCGACGGTGAATCCGAATGCGGTCGCGTCTCGCTGGAACGCCGAGTCCTGCCGTGCGGCGATCTCGTCCGGCGACAGTCCGCCGCCGAAACCGCCCAGTCCGTGCGCGGATACCGCCGCCACGCCGATAAGCCCGGCACCGAAGACCGGTGCCATCGCGTACGCCATCATTTTGAGTCTCCTTCGCATAACGCTTCGTGGTGAGGTGAATGAAAATGCGCGCACCAAGTGGTACGCGCATTCCCGTCAGCGTCTTTCATTTCGGCTACGACTGCGGCGGCATCACCCTGATGCTCCCCGCTCCCGGCGGTTCCGCCGGCGGAAGCGTCGGTGCCGCAGGCGGAAGCGTCACCATGACGGGCTCCAGCCGCACGTCCATGGCCACGATCTCGGCATCTTGCGAGGTGGAGGCGGTGAGGTCCACCGGTCCGCGCTGCACCTTGCCGAAGCCGGGCTTCTCGATGGTCACGTTGTAGGCGTTGCGGCCCACGAGGAAGGCGTACCGTCCGCGGAAGTCGGTGACCTGGGTCTCGAGGAGCTTGTTCCACTTCACGTCGAAGATGCGGACGATGGCGTTTGAAAGCGGCTTCCCGTCCGCTCCCGCCACCACGCCCCAGTGCTCCGGCCGCGCCTTGATGGCCATGCGGCGGAACGCGGCGTAGGACAGGACGTTCGCTCCGAGGAAGATCAGCACCTGCACGCTGGGCACGATGAGGTACGAGACGGCCACGGCGGCGATCGAGACGATGCCGATCCATCCCTGGACGCTCCGGCCCACCGTTGCGAGCCTGATGTCGCCAGGCGTCCGCGCGTCCTCCGTGGGATCGAGCGGAATGTTGGCCGTCATGGTGCCGCTCGCCGGCACGACCACGTCCTCGCCGGGCATGATGCCGGCATACCGGGCGTCGAGCTGCTGGCCCTTGAGGTACGCGGTGGGATGGGTGAAGCCGGCCTTCCTGACCTCGATCTTGTACGGGCCCGGCGGGACGAGGAAGATGTACCGTCCGAGGCGATCGGTCACGCTGGTGCGGACCACGCGGCCCGTCGCGACGTCGCGGAGGCGCACGATGGCGAGGTCCACCGGCAGCTTGGTGAGCGCGTTGTACACCACGCCCCACTTGTCGCGCTTGCGGCGGGCGATGGTCTGCGCCGGCTGCGTGGCGAGGGAAAGCAGGTACGTGAGGTACGGGAACGCCGCTCCCGCTGCCGCGCCTGCCGCGGCGGTGTTGGCGGCGGCCGCGACGGCCACCGCTGGCGTCACCACGTTCTTCACCTCGGCCTTGACCTCAGGGGTCTGGGCGGCGGCGATGACGGCGCGGGTGGTGCGGGTGACGGCCTGGGCGGCGGGGGTGTTGTTGATGGCGGTGAGGGCGGATTGGAAGATGTTGGGAGAGCTGACCGGAGTGGCTGAAGGAGGCGCAGTTTCGCCGTTGTCGGGTGTCGGGGTGATGTTCGGTGCGCCTTCAGTAGGGTTCGAGCCCTGTGAACCTCCCTCGGAAGTTCCACCAGTGCCGGTATTGGATGCTCCTCCAGCACCGTTGCCGGATGCACCACCAGGCGTCGAGCCGGTTGAACCAGTAGACGTACCGGCACCGCTTTCGGATGCCGCTCCTGATGCTGAGCCGGCAGACCCGCTCCCAGCGGTGGAAGATCCGTTACTCGTCCCACCCGGCGTCGGCGGCTGGACCGTTCCTGATACCGGAGGTGGTGGGGACACTGGCGGCGGAGCGACAGGCGGAGGAACTACCGCAGGAGGCGGCGGCACGAGGGCTGCTGGAACGGTGACAGACGCGGTCCAGGCAGCGGAGAAATTTCCCGCAGCGTCATAGGTGAAGGCGGCGTAGCCGTATGTCACCCCTGGCGTGACGGAACTGTCGGTGATGAACGTGCCGCTGGAACGGTACACCTGCGTCCCCTGATCCGGAGCGGATGGTGGTGTGCCGACGGAGCGCATGATGAGCGTGCCGCTGAAATCAGGTGCTGGCGGATTCGTCCAATTGAGCGCGACGAAATCGCCGTTCCATGCCGCCGTGAAGCCGATCACTTGCGGAGGCGGTGTCACGTCCGGAGCCGGCGTCGGCGTGGCGGTCGTGAACGTGGCATCCGGGCTGCAGCCCACGTTCGATGCGGAGTCCTGTGAGCACACCGAGAAGTGATACGTCGTTCCGTCCGCGAAGCCGGAGAGATGGGTCCCGTGCATCACGACGAAAGCGCCATCGTTCCATGTCGAGCCGTATGATGCGGTCAATCCGAACTTGATCTGCGAGGTCGAACCTTCGTTGGTCTGCCAGGCGATGGTCGCGCCGCCGCCCACGACATCCGTGCCGGAGACAGAGACGCCCGAAATGACGGGAGGCGCGGTGTCGGGTGGCGGCGCATTCCCGCCGCCGCCTCCGGGTGCGGCGGTCGTGGTGAACGTCCCGTCCGAAGACACGGACTGTATCCCGTATTTATCAGTCGATTTCACGCGGTAGTGGTACAACGTGCCTACGGTGAGCCCGGAAAGAGGAATCGAGTGACTCGTGACGAGCGAGCCGTTCGATGGAGAAGAGCCATATCCGGTAGTGAGGCCGTACTCCACCACGGAGTCTGATGCGATATCAGTCGACCATGTGACCGTAGCGTCCGTTTGCGTGATGCCGGAGGTGGCGATTGCGCTGATGACCGGGTAGTACGGCGTTCCCGCGTCAAAGGCGAGCACGCGGCTGTTGCCGTAGTCCCCCACGTACAACCCGCCCTGTGCCGAGAAGCCCGCCCCGATCGGCGATCGCATGCCCCCGAAGGTGGTATGCGCCGAAGAAAGCGTGTAGTTGTTCTGTCCGATGAGGATTGCTGCGTTCTGACCGTCGGTGATGGACGCGAGATCGTATAAGACGCCGCGATGCGCGCTGAAATCGGAAACGTACAACCTGTCGGAACCGGCGTTGTACGCGACTCCTGCCGGGCCGCCGATGCCCGATTGCGATACCGTCGGCGAAACAGTGGCTAAATCCGGCTGGCCGAGCACGTGCACTGCGGTCTCGCCGTCAGTGATGGACGAGACATCGAATACCGTCACGCGGCCGAACCCGACTTCGGCGACGAACAACCTCTGGTGCATGTCGTCTGACGCCACGCCATACGGAAAGCCTGAACCCGATTTCCCTGCCGCAGGAGTCGCCGTGGTGAAATCCGGCTGGCCGAGGACGTGTACTGCGGACTCGCCGTCGGTGATGGACGCGACGTCATACACCATGACGCGATAGTGTCCCACATCACCGACGTAAAGCAGGTTATGCGTCCCGTCGACGGCAATGCCGATGGGGGTCGCCAAACTCGTCACGGATGCCGCTGCAGGAGTCGCGGTGGTGAAGTCCGGCTGGCCGAGGACGTGCACTGCCGCCTCACCGTCGGTGATGGAAGCGACGTCATAGACCATGACGCGGCTGTGGCCGTAGTCGGAAACGTAGAGCTGGTCGTGGACGTCATCGTACGCCACGCCAAGCGGAATATAGAGCCCTGACGCGTTCACCGCGGTCGCTGATGAAGACAGATCCGTTTGACCGAGCACATGCTCTGCCGCATGCGATGTAAGCGCGTTATTCGCGTCGAGTGCGTATTCCACGATGCGGTTATTGCCTGCATCTGCGACGAACAACCGGTGATGGACGGAATCGACCGCCGTGCCTCCAGGCGAGTTGAGACCGGTGTCCTGCGCGTCAATCCGGCCGACGGGCGCCTCATCGTCCGTCAGCGTCGCCGCATCGAACGCGTACGTCGTGTGCTCGAAGTCCGCGACGTACAAGAGATCGTGCGCGGCGTCGTACGTCAGTCCCCACGGATCGCTCAACGTCCCGCTCGAGTTCGTCGTCGTGAAGTCCGGTTCGCCGAGGACGTGCGCGGCGTTCATGTTGTCGACGACGCCGCCGGTGATGTCGAAAGAAAGGACGCGATAATAGTTGGCATCCGCCAGGTACAGGATGTGGTGCGCGGCGTCGTATGTGATTGCATTGACGGTATCGACCGTGTTCTGGGCCGCGGACGACGTGCTTGAGACGAAGTCCGGCTGGCCGAGGACGTTGACTGCGGCCTCGCCGTCGGCGATCGCGGTCATGTCGAAGACGACCGCGCGCTTCGCATTCGTGTCGCCCACGAAGAGCCTCGAAAGCGAGTCATCGAAGAAGATGCCGATGGGACGATGCAGGGTCGACGCGTTCACCGTGGCGTTATCGGTCGTGAAATCCGGCTGACCGATGACGTGCTCGGCGTCCATGCCGTTCGAGAGGTTCGTCCCATCATACGTCAGCACGCGGTCGTTCGTGGTGTCGCTGACATACAAGCGTTGGTTCGGCTGGTCGAACGCCAACCCGAAGGGCCCGTTCAGACCCGACTGCGTGAGTGCCGCGACGCTCGACGTGTAGTCAGCCTGGCCGATCACGGCTGATGCGTTCATGCCCGTCGCCAGGCTGCAGGTGTCGTACACCATCACGCGGTTATGGTCGGAATCCGCCGCGTAGAGCCAGCAATCCGCCGTGTCGACAGCGAGGCCGGCCACCTGGCCGAGTCCGCTGCGCGTCAGGTTCGACGTCGTCGTGTCGAAATCCGGCTGGCCAATGACGTAATCAGGCGTATGGTCCGTCAGGACGTTGGAACTATCCAGGTTGTAGACCAGGATGCGGTGGTTGGAGTAGTCAGACACGTAGAGTTCATGACTCACGTCATCAAGCGCTATGCCAGACGGCTCCTTGGAGCTCTTGCCGTTGTTCACCAGGGCCTTCGTGTACGTTTCCACGTCGCTCAGGTCATACTGGCCGACGACATGCGTCGGGAAGAGCCTCGTGACGCCCGCGGAAGAGCATTCGCCTCCGCCTCCGCCGCCGATGAACTGCATCACGCGGTTGTTGCTGGTATCCGCGACGTACAGCATGTCGCTGGCCGCGTCGAATGCCAGTCCCGACGGGGCCCGCAAACGCGTTTGCGACGTGGCGCCGCCGCTGTTCGTGAAGTTCGTTTGGCCGAGGACCTTGGACGCGGGCATGCCATCGGAAATGCCGCAACCCAGATGGAACACCATCACGCGATTCGAAGCGGCATCGGAGAGGAACAGGCGATCGAGCGTCGTATCGTAGGTCAAGCCGGTCGGTGAACCGAATTGCGAAGCCGAGGTGCTGTATCCCGACGAGGTAAAGTCGCCTTCGCCAAGCACGTTGATCGCCGGCTCCCCGTCCGTGAGCGCGTTCACGTCGAAGACGAGCACGCGGGTGTTGCTTCCTTCACCGACGAACAGCAGGCCGTGCGTTGCATCGAAGGCGAGTGAAAGCGGCCCGTTGAACGACGAGGCTGTCGTCGCCGAACCGGAGGACGTGAAGTTCGCCTGGCCGAGGACGTTCATCGCGGCCATGCCATCGCTGATCGCGGTCGTGTCGTAGACCGTGACGCGGTTCGCCGCCGAGTCCGCCACGAAGAGGTGGTGATGAACGTCGTCGTAGGTCAGCGCGACCGGCGAATCCATGCCCGCCGCCGTCACTGCCGCCGCGCTGGACGTGAAATCCGCCTGCCCGATGACGTTCGAGGCGTTCATGCCGTCCGCAAGCGCGGAGGTATCGAACACGAGTACCCGATGCGCATCCAGCACGAACAGCCGGTCGTTCGTGGCGTCATATTCCACGCCACGGACGCCGCTCAGACGGTTCATGGCGACCACGCTCTGCGAATCGTTGAAATCCGCCTGGCCGATGACGTGATCGACGATATGATCGATCAACGTATTGTCGGTATTGAGATCGTATTCGAAAACGCGGGAGTTCCCCTGGTCCGCCACGAACAGCCGGTGATGCGCCGTGTCGAGGGCGACGTCATTCGCGCTGCTGAAGCCGTACGGGTTGCCGGCGGAGACCGGATATGTCACGTCGTTGAAGATGGGTGTACAGGACCCGTCCCGCACCGAGGCGTCACACTGGCCGAGTTCGCCCGTGGCCGGCATGCCGTTGGCGATGACGGATGCCGGAGTGATCTGGAACGAGAGGATGCGGCTGGAGTTCGGCGTACCGTTCCCGAGATCGGCAGTAAACAGGATGCCATGGTTGCTATCATATGCGACACCGACGGGCTCCTTGATATGACTGGAGGAAATGGGCGTACCGGGACTGAAGTTCGTATCGAAGAAATTGGCCCGGCCGATGACATGCGTCGCCGCCATGCCGTCCGTGATGCCGCCCGCCATGTCGAATTCGAGAATGCGGTTATTCTGCCCGTCGGACAGGAAGAAACGATTGCCGATGGCGTCGTACGCGCTGCCGTTCGGGGATTGAAACGCGGAGGCACCGACCCCGCCTCCTCCTGAAACGAAGTCGGTCTGACCGAGGACATTCACGGCCGCTTCTCCATCGGTAATGGAAGTCGTATCAAACACCAGTACGCGGCTGTTGAACACGTCGCTTACGAACAGGCGGTTGTGGTTGGCGTCAAAGCTCAATCCCGCCGGATCGCTCATGCCGTCCGCGGTCGTGGCGGAGGCGGTCGTGTTATACAACGATTGGCCGAGGACGTGCACCGCCGCTTCGCCATCGGTGATGGTAGCGACGTCGAACACCATGATGCGATTGAAGTCGACGCTGTCGGAAACGAACAGCCGTTGACCGGCTTCGTCGTACGCGAGGTGGTTGAGATGGCCGACGTTCGTGTCAGAAGGCGTCGGATTATTTCCAGACGTGAAATCGGGCTTGCCAAGCACGTGCACCGCGGCCATGCCGTTGCTGATCGCTCCGGAAAAGTCGTACACCATCACGCGGTAACTGTCCGCCACGAACAGCCGGTCATGCACCGTGTCGTACGCCACGCCATGCGGGCTTACCAGGCCCGTCTGCGTCGGCGTCGAGTTGCTCGTGGTGAAATCCGGCTGGCCGATGACGTACAGCGCGTTCTCCCCGTTCGTGATGCCGTCGGCCGCGTTGAACACGAGGACGCGTCGCGCGCTGTAGTCCACCTGGAAGACGTAATTATGGTTGGTGTCGTACGCCACCTGGTCGTTCCCTTCGATGTGCGATTGATCGAACGGGTCGGTCGTCATGGTGAAATCAGGCTTGCCGAGGACGTGCGACGCGGCCATGCCATCCGAAATCCCTTCTGTCTGCAGATCGAACCGCATGATGCGCGCGTGCTGCTCGTCGCTGACGTACAGCTTTGAGCCGTCCGCAGTGAGCGCCAGGTTGCTCGGCGTATCGAGGCTGGTGTCCGTCGCGGGCGGGGTAAAACCCGAAGACGTGAAATCAGGGCGCCCAAGGACGAATGCTGCGTTCATGCCGTTCGCGACGCCGCCCGAAAGATCGAACACCATCACGCGGTGCGGGTAGGATGCGAAAGCGGTATCCGTCACGAACAGCCGCTGGAACGTCGGATCATAGACAGCATCGGTCGGATAGCTGAATTTGGATTGCGTCACCGCGTCCGTGCCTGCGGTGAAGTTCGTCTGCCCGAGGACGTACTGCGCGTTCATGCCGTTCGTGATCCCGCCGGAGATGTCATAGACGAGCACGCGTTTCGCTGCACCGTCCACGACGAACACGCGATTCCCCGCGCCATCGACGGTGACGTCGTTCACCGCGAAAATACGGTTTTGCGCGATGGCACTGACATTGGACGTGAAATCCGCCTGGCCCAGCACGTACTGGGCGTTCATCCCGTTCGTGATCGTCGTCGTATCGAACACCAGGACTCGCGTGCTCGCGTCCGCGACGTACAGTTTGTCATGCGTCGCGTCGTACGACATGCCGATCGGATTCGTCAGGCCGTCCTGCGTGAGGTTCGTCGCGTTCGACGTGAAATCCGGTTGGCCGATCACGAATGACGCCGCCATGCCGTCGGTGATGCCGCCGGACAGGTCGTAGACCAGGACGCGGCTGTTGAACGAATCAAGGGCGAACAACCGAGAGTGGACGGCGTCGTAGGAGAGGTCGAGCGGCGGGAAATCCGCGAAGCGGGTGGCACTGACGCCGCTCGCCACCGTACTGTCCGCCCCGTTGTAATCATCCTGACCGATGACGTTGTCCGGGTACATGTCCACCTGGCGGTCGTTCGAATCCAAATCGAACGAAAGGATCCTGCCGTACGTGCCCCCGCGCCCTTCAGCCACGAAAAGGCGGTGATTCACGGAATCCACAGCGATACCCTGCGGTGCACCCAAATCGGTGCGGCGGGGCCCGTCGTTCGTTGCTCCCTTCGTATACGTTGGCGTCAGGAATCCGGCGTCATTCGAGTCGTACTGCCCGATGACATCGCTCGCGCCTTGTCCGTTCGTGAACGCGGCGCTAATGCCCAAGACTTTGTATGTCAGGCAGAACGCGGCAACGGCGAGGCACGCAATGCTTATTGCGACTTTTTTTCCCGTAATAAACCTTCCAGCGTTCCACCGCATACGCAATAGTTATCCACAGAAAAACAAAAACTGACTCCTCAAGAACATGTGATTCTTCAGCCATAAATATAGCAGATAAATGGCAAAGCCGTGGATAACGTTATCCACGGCCCTACCCTCACTCCATCAACCCCATTTTCCGCAGCCGCGACCGTATCCCGCCCGTCATCCGCCCCGTTTTGACCGCGATGTCGTTCACTGACGTTCCGTCCTTGAATGCCTGTGCCACGGCGAGCTCTTCTTCGGACGTCCAGCGTTTCCCTAGTCGCGGGTTCTCCGCCCTGGCCTTGGCGAATCGGCCGGCGGCGGTGCCCGTCCCCGGCTCCACCACGTGAGCCATCACCGGCACCTTCATGGCGGCCATCCGCGCCGCGATATCGTCGACGGAATCCCCTCCCGCCTTGGGAATCCTTCCGCCGCATGCCGAAATGAACCGCATGGCGGCTTCTTCCTGCTCCGCGAGCGTCATTTTCCCCGCGGCTTCTTCCGCGGCGAGGGATAATGTCCGGAATTCGCGGTCCTGCGAGGCGATTTCCGGATGCACCTCCAGTGCGCGGCTGTTGCAACCGATCAGGTGCAGCCCCTCAAGGGAGCGCACCCGCGACAGTGCGACGTACCCCTGGCCGTACTCGAACGTGCTGCCGAGATCCATCAGCGCGGAGTCGAGGGACATGCCCTGGCTCTTGTGAATCGTCATCGCCCAGGCGAGCCGTAACGGCAGCTGCATCAGCGACGCGAGCGGCTTGCCTTGGTCATCGATGGACCAGCTCATCGGCTCAACGGTGATCAGCGCGCCTGCGCGGGTGCGTACCACCGGCGCGCCCATGGCATCGAACCGTTCCACCGTTCCCACGGTGCCGTTCACGAAGCGCTGTTGCTGGTCGTTGCGCGTGAACATCACCGCCGCACCGACTTTCAGTTTGAGGAGGTCCGGCGAAAGGCAGCCGCGCTTCAGCGTCTCCACCAGGTGGGGCGCGCCCATGGAGCGCATCTCATAGGACTTTGCGATGCCCGGAAGCGTGGCGAGATGCTGTTCGTTGATGCGGTCCACGTCGGCGTTGTGCGAATACAGCTTCACCGCGCCTTTCGGCGCCGCTCCGCCCGGCGCGATGCGCCCGCGGATGACCTCATGGTGTTCCTCGTCCACTTTGCATTCGCGGATCGCGGTGAGAAGCCGCAGGAGTTCGCCGTCGTCTTGGCGGTGCTGCTCGTCGATGTAACAGATGACCGGATCGAGTTTCATCCAGGCGTGCGAGGTGTAGGCGTACGCCGCTCGCGATCCGGGACGCGACACCGGCGGCAATTGGAAGAAATCCCCCACCAGCACCGTCTGGAGGCCGCCGAACGGCTCGTCGTTCTGCCGCACCGCGCGGCAGACCGCTTCCACCATGGAGAACGTGTTCGCGGCAAGCATCGAGACCTCGTCCAGGATGAGCACCTTGGCCTTGGCGATGCGTCGGTACACCTTTTCGTTGTTCGAAATGCGGTCCAGATCGTATGGCGAAAGCGAATCCAAGATGCCGATGCCCGCCCAGGAGTGCACCGTCATGCCGCCGATATGCGACGCGGCGATGCCGGTGGATGCGACGAGCGCGGGTTCGATGGAGTGCGCGCGAAGCCAGGCCACGTACCGGTTCACGGTGTGGGTCTTGCCGGCGCCGGGCGCACCCGTCAGGAACACGCTGGAGCCGCTTTTGAGGATGGCGAGGGCGAGGTCTTGGGTCATGTTTCGCAGGTTTTTCGAGGGTTTCAAGCCATTTCCCGGTATCGTGCGGGCGCCCTGACGCGGCCGGTCAGAACGGCAAAGGCACCGTGTATCACGGTGCCCATGACGGGTCAAATCGTATCAGAAGCGCGGGCTTCACGAAACAGGATTCTGCGGCGGCATCACCCTGATGCTCCCCGCTCCCGGCGGTTCCGCCGGCGGGAGCGTGGGCGGAGGCGTCACCATGACGGGCTCCAGCCGCACGTCCATGGCCACGATCTCGGCATCTTGCGAGGTGGA
>JBEEJS010000116.1:0-7674 GCA_041169025.1 Candidatus Parcubacteria bacterium | reverse complement strand
CGCGAAGGTCACGAACGTCATGCTTCCACTCCGGAAGCCGCCGAACCTGCACACGGCGAGCGTGCGGGACGTGCGGTTGCGCGATCTGGTCATGGGAATCCTGGCACGGGTTGCGTGAGGTGCGTGCCCGGCTACGCAAAGCGGCGACGGCAGCGCAACGCGGCAATACAAAACGGCACCGGCGACGAAAAACCCCGCTCCAGCAGAGCGGGGTTTCTGATTCACGGCTTGTGCACCAACGGCGGCAGGAAATGATCCAAGCAGCGCGGCGCGTAGTTCTGTCCGTCATCGATGATGACGGGCGGGTTCTGCGTATCGTGGTGCGGGACGGCGGCGAGGAGCTGGCTCCGGACGGCGCGGCCACCGCAGACGCGTTTGTCGGCCATGCGCGCGGTACAGACGGCGTAGCGCTTCTGCACCTCCTGCGCGATGGCCATGAGCTGCGGCATGGCGCCGTACGGATTGCCATGGCAATCGGTGTCGAGGCCGGCAACGTATACCACCTTGCCGTGCGCGACGAACGATTCGATGACCGAAACGACGGTGTAGTCGAAGAACTGCGCTTCCTCGATGCCGATGACGTCCGCATGCTCGGCATGCGGCAGCATTTCCGACGCGGTCTTCACGATGACAGCGTGGTGACGCGAACCGTCACGCGACTCCACCCATGCGCCGGTCCGCGTGTCCGCTTCCGGTTTGAAGATGACGACGCGACGTTCCGCATACTCCTGTTTCTCGATGGAATCGAGCATCGCTGCGGTCTTCTTGGAAAACATGCAGCCGGTATAGACCGTTAGCCAACCATGGACGACATGACGATGGAACACGTGCTCCTCCGATGAAAAAAATGGACTGGGATTACGGTATCCCAGTCCGTTCGTACTTTCAAATACTCAACGAACGCTCACGATGCGCTCCAGTCGTAGTGATCCCACACCCAACGCGCCACCTTCTCCGCGTCCCTGAACGACTGCGCCTGGCTGGACGTGCCGAGCACGACCACGATGATGGGCTCCTTGCGCGCATCCTGCAGTTTCACGACCAGGTTCCAGTTGGATTCCACCAGATAGCCGGTCTTCCCGCCCAGGATGGTGAGGCCGTTGGTCTCATCGCGAAGGAGGAGGTTGGTGCTCTTCACGGTGTGCGTGCCCCGGGCGAGCGTCACGGTGTAGAGGGGCGTGGTGGTCGCGCGACGGATGTCATCGTAGTCGAACGCGGTCAGGCCGATGGCCGCGACATCCTCCGCCGTGGAGGTGTTCGCCACCTTGATGCCCGTGGGATCGACGAACGACGTCCCCTTGAGGCCGAGCGCGGAGGCCTTGGCGTTCATGGCCTGCACAAAACGCGCTTTGGAAAGTCCCGTCGAACGGGCCAAGGCGTTGGCGGTATTGTTCGCCGAACCAATGAGGGTGACATTGAGGAGCTGCAGGCGCGTGAGCAGGTCCCTGCGCGATACGCTCAAGCGAGCGCCGCCCACTTCATCGGAGGCCAGCACGGAGTAGCGCGCAGCGAGAGACGGTTTCCTATCGAGCACGACCATTGAAGTGACGAGCTTGGAAATGGATGCGAGCGGATGGGGCACGGTGGCGCGATACGACATGAGCGTCCGATGAGAAGCGGCATCGGCCACGAAAACAGAGGTTGCGGTCACCGAATCGAAGTCGAAATCGGCCCCTTCCTGCAGCACGGGTGCGCGGACGCCTGGCACCGGACGAAGCGCTGCCTGTCGAGGCGCATATGAGGACAAGAGGGTGGAGTATTCCTTATACCCGTAGGTCCTGGCCCAATCCTGCAGGTCCTGGAGACCGCTTTTCTTGGCTGCACCTACCGCTTTTCTCTGGTCACCCGGGAATGCGTCCTGGAGATCCGGGCGGAGAGAATAGACTTGCTCAAGCGCGGCGGAATCACCCATGCCGGCTGCTCCCGGTTCAATAATCGGGGCAGCGACCGCACGGACCGCAAGCAAAGACGCAGCAAGCATCAGACCGGCAACTGCCTGCCGAACCGGACCTACGGCTCTGTTGTGCGCACGGCGGACGAGCATGGCGGAAGGGTTTAAGGGCGGAGACCCATACAGTGTATACTTCCTACGCATGAACGGCTATCGTTCTTCCGCTTTCCCCTGACCAGAAACCCATGAGCCTCTCCAAAAACATCGCCACCAACGCCGCTTTGCAGGTGGGCGGACGCATCATCGGCACCGTGCTGGGCCTGTTCACGCTTGGCATCATGACACGCAGCCTGGCGCCGACCGGCTACGGCACGTTCACGACCGCCATGTCCTTCCTGCAGTTCTTCGGCATCCTGGCGGACTTCGGCCTGACGATCACCATGACGAAGCTCATCTCGGAGCACGGCGCCGACGAGGACTCCGTGGCATCGAACGTCTTCACCATGCGCCTGGCGACGGCGACCGTGCTGTTCTCCATCGCGCCGGTCGCGGCCGCGTTTTTCCCGTACTCCTCCGACGTTCGCGCCGGCATCGCCGTGGCAGCGTTCTCGTTCTTCTTCATGTCCGTTTCGCAGGTGCTGGTGGGCGTGTTCCAGAAGCACCTCGCGTCGCACCTGTCGGCGGCGGCGGAGGTGTTGGGACGGGCAATGCTCCTCGCGGGCGTGCTGTTCTCGGAGCGGACGGGTGCCGGGCTTCCGGGTTTCTTCTTCGCGGTGGTGGCGGGGAACGCGGTGCAGCTGGCGTATTCGCTCGCGGCGGTCCGAAAGTTCGTGACGCTACGATTCGCGGCTGATATGGCGGTATGGAGGAAGATCCTGCGCGAGAGCTGGCCCATCGGGCTTTCCATCGCCTTCAACCTGATTTACCTGAAGGGCGACGTCATCGCGCTGTCCGTGTACCGCACGCAGGACGAAGTCGGTTGGTACGGCGCGGCATATAAGGTGCTCGACGTCATCACGGTCATCCCGATGATCTTCATGGGACTGGTACTCCCCCAGCTCACGTCATCGTGGTCCATGCACGATCATGACGCGTTCGCCCGCCGCCTGCGCCGCGCGTTCGACGCGCTGGTGCTGCTTGCCGTGCCGCTGGCAGTTGGCACGTTCGCCGTTTCCACGGATCTCATGACCTTGGTGGCCGGCCGAGACTTCGCCGCATCCGGCCCGATCCTCACCGTGCTGATGCTCGCCGGGTCCGCGGTGTTCGTCTCCGCGCTGTACGGCCATGCCGTGGTGGCCATCGGCCTGCAACGGCAGATGATCTGGGCGTACGCGTTCGACGCGGTGGCTTCCACCGTGCTGTACGTGACGCTGGTGCGGGGCTCCGGTCCGCTCGCCGCGGCCTGGATTACGGTGTTCTCCGAGACGTTCATCCTCTGCGCCTGCGCCGCCGCCGTGCATGCCAAGACGCGCGTGATGCCGGACTGGCGCGCGCTTGGTGTCGCCGTGTGCGGCAGCGCGGTGATGTTCGGGGCGCTGCGCGTTTCCAGCGGTATCGAAGTTGTCGCGCGCGTCTTCATCGGCGTCGCCGCGTACGGCGCGGTCGTGCTCGCCTCCGGCGTGGTGAGCAAGGACGCGTTGGCGCTTCTCGGCATCAAACCCCGCAGCGTATGAACGCCCTGTACTACGCCATCGTCGCGTTCTGCGCGCTGCTCCCGCTGTACCTGGTGCGTTTCGCGCTGCCCGTTCCCGGACTGCGGCTGCCGACCACCGCGCTCGAGTGCGTGTTCGCGGCGCTTTTCCTGACCTGGCTCGTCATGCGTGGCCGCAGCGCCGACGCTTGGCGCGCGCTCAGGGCATGGGCGCTCCCCATCACTGTCTTCGTCACCGGCGCCACGGTGAGCATGCTCGTCTCGCCGTCGCTCACGCAGTCCCTTGGCCTGTGGCGCGCCTACGTGCTGGAGCCGATCTTCTTCTTCACGATGTTCGTGGACGTGGTGGCACGGAAGAAGCGCGGCGCGGCCGTGCTCGCCGCGCTCGGCACGACGCTGGCCGTGGTCGGCATCATCGCGGTCTACCAGAAAGTCACTGGCGCCGGCATTCCGAATCCGATCTGGGCGGCGCTTGAAACCCGCCGCGTCACCGCGTTCTACGGCTTCCCCAACGCCATCGGCCTGATGGCCGCTCCCGTGACGGTACTCATGCTCGGCTGGACCATCTCGCTCCTGGAGCGGCGCGGCGGAAGCAGTGGGTGGACGCGACCGTATGCATGGCTCACCGGCGCCGCCGCGATGCTCGGCATGCTGGCTACGTTCTTCGCGGTATCCGAGGGCGGCATGATCGGCACGCTTGCCGGCGCGACGATCCTCGGCCTCACGAACGCGAAGCTCCGCGCCTGGACCCTGGGCGCGATCATCATCGGCTGCGGCGCAGTGATGTCCGTGCCGCGCATCCTGAACTACGCCACGGGCATCGTGTCGCTCTCCGACGACTCCGGCTCCGTGCGCCGCATCATCTGGGGCGAGACCATGAAGATGCTGTCGAATAACGCGGTCTTCGGTGCGGGCCTTTCCGGATATCCGGGCCGCATCGCGCCGTACCACCTGGCAACGTGGATCGAAGTCTTCCAATATCCGCACGACATCGTGATGAATTTCTGGAGCGAGACGGGCGTCATCGGACTCATCGGGTTCGCTTGGATCTGCGTGACGTTCTTCGTCATCGGCGCCCGCCTGTTGCGCGCAGGCAAGCGCGACTCCTGGCTGGCAGCCGCGCTCATGGCGGCCATGACGGCCACCCTGGTGCACGGACTCGTGGACGTCCCCTACTTCAAGAACGACCTGGCGATGCTGTTCTGGATCATGGCGGGATTGATGGAGGCGCTGCGGGAGGGGCATGCGGGCACGGAAGAGGTGGCGGCGCCAGCGCATCACGGGAAGAAATAAGGCGGAGGCCGCACTATTTACGCATAGCCGCCGCCATGCTAACGTAGCCGCACAAACGCCACCTGGAGAGGTGTCTGAGTGGTCGAAAGAGCCGGTCTCGAAAACCGGTATAGCCGCAAGGTTATCTAGGGTTCGAATCCCTACCTCTCCGCCATGAAAAACCCCTGACATTCGTCGGGGGTTTTTTCGATCCCGGATACCGATGATGATGACGGAACGCCGGCTTCGTGTTACATTCACGGCATGATCGTCAAACCCGCGTCCCATCCGCCAACGCCTGAAGAACTGGAAGTCTCGGCCCGACGCCTCCGGCTTATCTTCGAGCAGGCACCGTTCGCCATCGTCGTCTACGCGGCGGATGGCGAGTGCGTGGAACTGAACCACGCCTGGGAAACGATGTTCGCTTCGGATATTTCCCAGGCGGTCGGCTACAACCTGCTCAAGGATCAGGCGCTGGAGCTCGTCGACAGGAGGGAGTTGTTCATGAAGGCGTTCGCTGGCACGCAGACGCGGCTTCCGGACACGCTGTACACGCCGAAGATGAGCGGCAAGAAGGGGCGGGCGCGATGGTTCCGCGGCATCCTCTATCCGGTGAAGAACGACAAGGGCGCCGTCATAGAAGTCGTGCTGATCATGAACGACATCACCGATCTCAAGGAAGCCGAGGAGGACCTCATCGCCAAGAACGAGGAACTCACCAAGATCAACAAACTGATGGTGGATCGCGAAATGCGCATGATCGAGCTCAAACGGGAGCTTGAGGCGGAGAAGGCGAAGCGTTCGGAGGATGGCGATGGACCGCGATGATTCGCGGTCTTTTCGTTTGCGGTTCCTCCGCGGGCCGAGAGCGTTGACAGAACGGCTCGAAAGGGCCACGGTGCAGGTACGCCCTTTCGAGGATTTTCAAGGAGTCAGCCATGACCGATCCTTCGACACCCGTTTCCATCGCGAGCTGGAACGCCTTGGCGGCCCGATTCGCCAAGCCCGAACGGTACCCGGACGTACCGCCCTTCCTGCTCAAGTATGACGTCCGCTATCCTCGCACCGTCGCCGCCGTCGCCGCGTTCGATCGCGACGTCATCTGCCTTCAGGAAGTCGACGTCAAGCTCTATGAGATGCTCTGCGACGCACTTTGGAAGCGCGGCTACCAAAGCGAGTGGGCGCCCATGAAGTCCACCTTGGTCGGTTGCGCCACCTTCTGGCGCAGTACGCTTCGCTGGCGGCGCAACGACCTGCATTGGTACTGCGACGGCGGAGGAAGGCGTGAGCTGACCGGACACGTCGCGCTCATCTCGACCTTCGCTATCGATCCACGTCCCGACAAGGAGAGGGAGCGCGCGCCGCTGCCCGATGGCGAAAACACGTTCATCGTCGCCAATACTCACCTCATCTGGGATGACCCGGATGCCGACCCCTCGCAATGGCATGCGGAACGCCAATCCAGCGAATTAGTGTCGTTCTTGAAAGAGAACCAGCATCTTCCGACGATCATCTGCGGGGACTTCAACGCGGAGCCGGGAAGCAAGGTCATCAGTCCGTTCCTCCGCGCGGGGTTCGGCGACGCGCATGACGTGCGTACGCATACCTTCAACCGGCCGGAAAAGCGCACGCCTGGCCTGCAGCGTGCACGGAAGATCGACTTCATGCTGTACCGAGGCACGCTTCGGGTCGATGCCGAGTCACCCGCACTGGACGACTCGACCATCCTCCCCTCATTGGCAGTACCCTCGGATCACCTCCCGCTGTTCGGTACCTTCCGCATCTGACCGCTCGTACGCCGCTTCCTTTCATGGGAGCGGCGTTTTTCGTGACGCGCGGCGCCGCACCGGCATCCGTCGCGGTACGAAAAACCGCCCCGGCATGAACCGGGGCGGCGACAGGCTGTCAGAAGAGCGGAAGGAACCCGAGCGACACGACATCCGGACGCACGGCCGCACCTTCGGTAAAGACCGCGAGCGTCCGCTTGTGCAGCGCACCGACGCGGGTCAGCAGTTTCTGAAGCGCCAGATCCGACGCGCCCGTGGAAACCACGTCATCGACGGTGACGACCGACTTCCCGCGTAAGAGCGCGGCATCTTCCTCCGTGAGCATGAGCTCCTGCGGCGTTCGCGTGGTGATGCTCGTCACGTACTGGCGAGCGACGACCTTCATGTACGGCTTTACGGACTTGCGCGCCACGACCGTAGGAAGGCCGGTCAGCCGTCCCATGACATGCAGGATGGCCTGCGCCTTGCCGTCCGGCATGAGCAGGGCTTCCGTGCCGGTGGGAACGAGCCGCGCGAGCGCCTCGCCGGCCGCTTCACAGACCCTCCAATCACCGAGCGGGTTGAAGAGCGCGACGCGCACGCCAGGCGCGACTTCGCGGATGGGCAGGGCCAGGTGCAATGATCCGATCTTCACTTGGTGGAACTCTCGTGACATGGACGACTCCGTGTGAGGGGCGGCACGATGCGCGCCAGACGTTGCTTAGCACGACTCCGCGTTGCGGTCAACGCCCTACGAACCCGGGTGGACGAAATACGCCCCGCGAGCGCGGGGCGTATTCCTTTGGCGTCCACATCAGGCGAGTCCGTCCGGCTGATCATCCGTTCCTGCCGACGGAACGGATGAGGATCTCGATTGCCGGCGCAACGCCGCCATCTCCTTCTTCATCTCCGCCATGCGCAGCTCCCGCCCCACCATCAGCTTGTTCATGCGCTCCACCTCCTTCATGTTCGCAGTCAGTTCCTTGGTGCGATCATTCACCTTTTTCTCCAGGCCCCCGTACAGCTCGGCAAGACGGGAAGACATGACCGTGAACGCCGCCGCCAGATCACCGACCTCGTCCCGCGATTCGAGG
>JBEEJS010000115.1:0-5417 GCA_041169025.1 Candidatus Parcubacteria bacterium | reverse complement strand
GCGGTCTCGCCGAGTTCGGCGGACATTTCCGCATCAAGCGCTTCGCGGCGCGCTTCCAGGCGTGCGAGTTCGATGCGCTCGTCGTTGAGGCGGCGCTCCAGCGCGTGGGCTGCGGAGATCTTTTCCTGCAAAGTGCGCTGCAGCGCGAAGAACTTCTCCTTCTTCTTCTGCTCGCCTGCGCCGTATGACTGCAGCTCCGCGTTGGCGGCCTGCAGCTTCTTGTCCACGTCTACCAGGTGCGTGGCGATTTCCGCGAGTTCCTTCACGAGCATGGGATCCTTCTCCGGCGCCTTCTTCGCGGCCTCCGGCGCGACTTCCGGTGCCGGCCGTTCCAGTTTGTCGCGCAGGCCGACGGTGTCCTTGTGCAGCGTCTCCAGATCCTTGGCGATAACGAGGGCTTGCTCCAAAGATTTTGCGGCCTTGAACCGCGCAACCAAAGATTCCTGCCGCGCGCTGATATCCTTGATGCTCTCGATGATCTTGGACAGCGGCATCGCGCTCGGAAGCGGCATGGCCACGGCCATGCGCTGCTGCACCTGCTGCGCGATCTCCAGCTTGCTCTGCACCTGCAGTTCGCGCATGCGGAGCTTGTTCTTTTCATCTTGCAGCTTGGAAGAAGCCTCCTGCAAGACGGAGAAACCGTCGGAGCCGGTCTCTTCCATTTCCAGCTTGGCGAGTTCCGCTTTGGCCTCGTCCAGCGTGGATTCCTTGGCCTTCCATTCCGTCTCGCGCTCGCCGAGCGTCTTCTTGCGCGCATCCATGGCGCCGCGCAGATCGGTCCAGAGCTTGCCGAAGTACTGGTGCTGGGCGCCGCGCAGATCTTCTTCAATGGTGCCGCGCTCTTCAAGACGCTTCACCTGGCGTGCCAGGGAGCGCATGCGCGGTTCGATTTCGGACAAAAGCATCTCCGCCTGCCCGAGGTTCTCGCGCGAGGCTTCCAGCTTGAGCAAAGACTGGTGGCGCTTGAGTTGGAACTGCTTCACGCCGGCGGCTTCATCGAAAAACTCCTTGCGTTCCTGCGGCGTGGCCACGAGAACGGCATCAATCTGCCCCTGACCGATCACGGAGTATGAGCGCGCGCCGAAGTTGGCCTGCGCCAGAAGGAGCTGCACGTCAGAAAGACGGACCTTGTTCTTGTTCACCAGGTACTCCGAATCGCCGTCGCGGTAGATGCGGCGGGAGACGGCGACTTCCGATGCTTCCACGGGAATGCGGCCATCCTCGTTGTTGAGGTGCAGCGTGACTTCCGCGAAGCCGGAGCGGGCGCGCTTTTCGGAGCCGGAGAAGATGACGTCCTCCGCTTTCTTGCCGCGCAGCAATTTGATGCTTTGTTCGCCAAGCACCCAGCGGAGCGAATCCGCCACGTTGGATTTTCCGGAGCCGTTCGGGCCGACCACGGCGGTCACGCCCTTGGAGGCCTCGGAGGGGGGCAAAAAGTCGAGTTCGGTTTTTTCCGCGAACGATTTGAAGCCGATGAGCTCAAGGCGTTGGAGATGCATGGGAGGTGCGGAATATGGCCGATAACCCAGCAATTGTAGCAGGTGAGGGGGGAGGTGCAAGTATGAAAAAACCCGCTCAGTTGAGCGGGTTTTGAGGCTTCAGACCGGTGTCATCATTGGAATCCTCGCGATGGCCGCCCGGAGCAGGGAATCGGCCTTATAATCAAATGGGAAGCGGAGGGAAGGATCCCTCATGAAGCTGCTGCGGGTGAGGGCGTTAAAATCCTCGCGATTGATGCTCGCGACGACCCATGTTTGCACGCCTTTGCGCTCTTTTGGACGTCGTATGACGCAGAGGAGCGGCTTGCCGCCAGCGCCAAGCATGAGCAGCTCGTCTTTCATGTCCGTGGAGTACTCCAGGGACATGATCTTGTGCGGAGCCGCGATGTGCGGGAGATCACCTCGTCCGTCTTGCCTCGCGCCGAGCACGGTGCCGACATCCAGTCGCGCCGCGAACGTTCGGAGATTGCCACCGCGTTCGGCGGTATACGCATCCATGACGTCCTGCGATCCATCGAGAAATCCTCCTATCACGACATGCGTGTTCACAGGGAAGAACTGCTGGGTGCGGTGCTCCATGAGTGCCATCTCCGTGGACGCGGCGGGGGTTCGGGTCGCGCGTCGTCCATAGACCATAGGGGGTGGGGGAGATGGTGTCAAGGCTGCTGGCAGAGCACGGCATAGGGCGTGGCAGGTGACCTTAAAGGGCCGGAAAAAGAGAAAGACCCGTGCCAAGCGGCGACGGGTCTTCGTTCCTTGCGTTGGCGTCAGAGCGGTGCGATGCGTCCCTGGAGGGCTTCCTGAACCGCATTGACCATGAGGCCGATGGTCTCGAAGCCGCTCATGAAGTTGCCGGATTCGGCCACTTGCTGCACGAGACCGTCCTTGTCGGTGACGATGACGTACTGGGCGATCGGGGTTCCATGCGGAGCCACGTTCGCGGGATGTCGCTCGAAGATGGCTGCCTCCGCGACGCCGACGGCCGGTCGCAGGAACAGGAGACCGTCTCCCATTTCACGCTTGATGCCGTATATGCCCGACTTCGTCTCGAGGGACAGCGGGTTGCGATTGCTGAACTGCTCCAGCAGCTTGCCGTAGGTCAGCAGCGTCGGTCTTGGGAACTTGGTCGAGACGAACGCATGCAGGCCGTCCATTCCGGCATGGGGAAGGCCCACGACGATGACCGGTGCGCCGGCGGGGAAAAGAACGTGATCGATGTCGCCCATGTACGTACTCCTTGCAGGTGGTGCAGGCAGGATAGGCCTGCACGGGCGTTTTGTCAATGCGGGTCCGCGTAGGAAGTTTCTTGTCCGGGCGCGGGCCGGCATGTTGACCGTTCACGCCAGCCGCGCTACCTTCACCTATTCCCTATGGATATCTCCTTCATCCACCGCTCGGCACATGATGCCATCACGCACGCCAAACGCGTGCTCATCGTGTCGCACCCGTCGCCGGACGGGGACACGCTCGGCGCGGCCTGCGCCATGCTGGCGTTCTGCCGCGCGCACGGCATTCCCGCCGATGCCTGGTGCAAGGACGAGGTTCCGCCGCAGTACGCGTTCATGGCCCGCACGGAGGAATTCGGGTGCGATCCCGCGGTATTCACGCGCGAGGCGCACGACGTACTCTGCGTGTTCGATGCGGGCGACCTTCGGTATGCGGGGATCGATGCGTTGATCCCGCTCATGCCGGAAAGGCCGCGCATCATCAATTTCGATCATCATTCCACCAACGAAAAATTCGGCGACATCAACGTGCTGGACGTGACGGCGTCGTCCACGGCGGAAGTCGTGTATGACTTCCTTGGAGAGAACGACGAAGAGGTCTCGTATGAGGCGTCCGTCTGCCTGCTCACCGGCATCCTCACGGACACGGGGATCTTCAGCAACGCCGCCACGACCTGGACGTCCCTCGGTGCGGCATCCGCCCTGTTGCGGCGTGGCGCGAAGATCGAGGAGGTGGCGAAGCACCTGATGCGCAACAAACCGATCGCCGCGCTGCGGCTTTGGGGCACGGTGCTCGCGCGTCTCAAGCATGACGCGGCGACAGGCATGGCGAGCACGGCGTTGTTTCGGAAGGAGATCGCGGAGAGCGGCGTGGAGGACGAGCACGTGGAGGGGCTCTCCAATTTCCTGAACATGTTCCTGGACGTGAAGGCGCTTCTCGTCTTGAAGGAACTCCCGAACGGCCTGGTGAAGGGCAGTTATCGCACCATCGCGCCGGACGTGGATGTCGCGGCGTTGGCGCTGGCATACGGCGGCGGCGGTCACAAGAAGGCCGCAGGATTCACCATCGCCGGAGCTATCACGGAAGGGGAGCGCGGGTGGACGGTGACGCGTGCGCCCGTCATGGCAGCTGCATGAAAGAACGGCCTCCAGGAAGGAGGCCGTTTTCGAATCATGGCGGGTTCAGCGCGGGTCGCAGGCGAGCGTGCCGCGCGGCGACGTGTGGTAGTGGACATGGTTGGCGTCGAGGAACGCGCGGATGCGTTCCACGGGGATGATGAAACGGACGACCCATTTCGGCGAATCGTGTCCGTCCACGCGGGCGGAGTACGCCATCATGAGTCCGACGACTTTTCCCGTCGCCTCGGAGTAGACTGCCGATCCGGATGTCCCGGAGCCGTCCGAGATGTCGGCGAGGATGATGTCTTGGAAACTGGCGGGTCCGCCAGGATCCTTGTAGTGCAGGCGCTTGATGGCGCCGCGACCGACGGACTCGCCGAAGTCATACGGGAATCCGACGTTGTAGATGGCCATGCCGGGCACCGCTTCGCCGGGTTCGGCGATGATCGCCACGGATCGGAACGTGCGATCGACGCGGACGAGCGCAAGGTCCATCGATTCGTCGACCGCGACGATGGTCAGCGCGGTCGTCACCGGTTCCGGTGCACCGGCGATGTCCATCGTGACCGTGAGCTTCGTCACCTCATGATTATCCATCACGACGTGCGCATTGGTCAGGATGAGTCCGTCTTCGGAGATGACGACGCCGGAGCCGTGGCCGTACATTTCCTTTTGGGGGATCTGGCCGTGCATCCATGAGGGGACTTTTGCTTGTCCAGCCATCTTGCTCGGGAAATCCAGTCGGAAATCCTGTTCAGAGGCCTGGGCGATGCATGCAGGGACGTTCTCACGGACGACGGGCCGTCCGGCCGTGCCGTCCGGGACGGCGGGCGCGACGGTGGCGCAGGCGGAAAGGGCCAGGATGGCGATGATGAGTGGGTGGCGGTGTCGACGTGAGAGCATGTCCACGCTCCTTGGCCGCCGCGTCATGCGGGGCGCTTTTCAGCATAGCAGCGGGGCTGGAGAAGGGAAATGGCCATTTCCGGGGCGCGTTGTACGCCTTGGGCCAGCGGAGGTATACTGCTCCCATAGCCGCTCCGTCTGCGCGGTCCGATAGCCTGCCATATATATGAAGAATCCCTACGCCATCACCAGCATGCTCATCCCCACCGTCATCGAAAAGACCTCGTACGGCGAGCGCGCCTACGACATCTATTCCCGCCTGCTCAAGGACCGCATCATCTTCCTCGGCGACGGCATCGATGACAACGTGGCGAACATCGTCATCGCGCAGCTGCTCTTCCTGGAATCGCAGGACAAGACCAAGGACATCAAGCTGTACATCAATTCGCCGGGCGGCAGCGTGACCGCCGGGCTCGCCATCATCGACACCATGAACCTGGTGAAGCCGGACGTGGCCACCATCTGCGTGGGCATGGCGGCTTCGATGGGGGCGATGCTGCTGTCTTCCGGCAAGAAAGGGAAGCGCTTCGTCCTGCCGAACTCCGAGGTGATGATTCACCAGGTGCTGGGCGGCGCAGAAGGTCAGGCTTCCGATGTGAAGATTCGCGCCGAGCGCATGATGAAGATGAAGGACGGGCTGAACCGCATGCTCGCGGAGAACTGCGGACAG
>JBEEJS010000114.1:0-6652 GCA_041169025.1 Candidatus Parcubacteria bacterium | reverse complement strand
GCCGCAGGACAAGTACAAGAAGCACGTCGCCTGGCCGGCGTTCAAGCCCTTCCCCATGCGCAAGCCTGCCGGGGTCAAGGGTGCGTCGCATCACGTGAACCTTATCCGGCACGGCCGTCGCTTCTGCGAGATCGCCCCGACCATGCTCGATGCCATGGAGCGCCATCAGGGTGCGGTGAAGGCGAACGATGCCCGATACGCCCGTCGGCATGCCCGCATGATCCGCGTCGTGGGCAAGATCGCGAGAAAGAAGACCGCCTTGATGAAGGCCTCCATGCTCGGGGTGGCGAAGTCGCTCGAAGGGACGCCGCACAACAAACCCGTGACGAAGGCCTTCGTCCGCGCGTTCGTGGCGGGCATCAGGAAGAACGGCCTGCCGGAGTACCTGAAGGAGGGACTCAAGACCGCAGGCCTGACTCCGGTGCAGATGACCGCGTTCGCCAAGTGGTTCGTCTCGTACGACTTCAAGGGCCTCAAGGATGCCAAGATCTCCTGGCATCTCCGAAATTTCCACTTCCGCCTGCACTCGGCGGAAACGAAGCTGGAAAAGATGTAAGACGGAAAACCGGCTCCTCCGGATGAGGGGCCGGTTTTGCAGTGGCGGAAATCCGGCAGAGCGCATCGGCGGTGCGGCGATTGATGGATGCGTCGGGTCATCCTCACGTGACGGCGGTCACTCCTTGAACAGCCCCTCGATGACCCGTTTCGCCTCCGCCACGCCGCTCACCTGCACGCTCTCCACGCCCGCTTCCTTGGCGGGGTAGTCGTTCCCGCCGGGGAAGAGCGCATCGCCCACGAAGAGCATGTCGGGAATCGCGATGCCGAGCACGTCACGCATCTTGCGCACGCCGTATCCTTTGTCGATGCCGGGCTTCGTGACGTCAACGGACGTCATGCCGCCCAGGTTCACGGCGAAACCGGGAATGCGGTCCGCGAGGAGTGCTTTCATCTTCTGCCGTTTGGAAAAATCCGGATCCCAGGATTTCTTCGCATCGTTCGGCGCCTGCTGTCCGAGCGCGGAGAGGGTGATCTGGCTGCCGCGGTCCTCGATGACCTCGCCCCAGGTTTCCGCGGCGCCGAAACCCGTCTCGGTGAGCACGTCGCCGAGCGAGCGGATGATGAGATCCTTTTCTTCCGCGGTGAAGTCCTCGGAGTACAGCTTACGCCACGCGCCTCCGCCGTCCTCGTCGCGCACGAAGCGGTAGAACTTCGTGCCGCACGTCGGCAGGATGGAGAGCCGTTCGAGCGCCGCGTCATGCGGCAGGCGTGCCAGCACCTGCTTCTCGAACTGCGGCCAGTCGCCGCCGGAAATGACCGCCACGCCGGTGCGCGCGAGCAGGGCGTGCAGGAGCGCGGCCATCTCGGCATCGATGGGCGCCTTGCTTTCGGCGATGGTGCCGTCCAGATCGAAGATGATGAGCTTTTTCATGCCCCCATGGTAGCACAGGTGGCGCCAAAACGCCGTGTTCATGGACCTTTCCGCCCGCCGGGCGTACACTCCTCCTATGAGAATCCTTTTCGTCACCGCAGAAGCGGCCCCGTTCGTGAAAGTCGGAGGGCTTTCGCAAGTGATGTATTTCCTGCCGCGCGCGCTTGAGAAACGAGGGCATGACGCGCGCGTGTTCACGCCGTTCCATGGCTCCACGGACGTGGAGGCTTTGGAGAAGCGGTGGAAGCAGGAAGGGGAGGGCGTGGTCATGCACGTGCCGGCATACACCGCCGGCGTGCCGCGCAGCAAGGAGGACAACGCGGATAACCCGGCGGAATATTTCGAGTGCGGCGCGGTCAGTTACCGCGGTCGCGGAGACGACCTTAGCGTGACCTTCCTGCAGAACCGCGAGTATTTCGAGCTGCGCGCCAACGTCTTCGGATATGCGGACGATCACGTGCGGTTCGCGCTGCTGTCGAAAGGTTGCCTGGAATGGTTGCTTCTCCTGGATGAGGCGCGCAAGAAGGACGAAGACGCCTGGTGGCCCGACGTGATCCACTGCCATGACTGGCACACCGGTTACCTCATCGATCTTGCGCGGCGCGATCCGCGGTACCAGAAGGCGCTCAAGGACGTCTCCATCGTCTACACCGTCCATAACTTCCGCTACCAAGGCAACGGCGACATGCGCTACACGTCACCGGAGGACCATGACGACGGGCTGGAGCCGATCGCCGCGTTCGACGATCCGCGCCTCCAGAAGCAGAACGCGCTCATGCGAGGCCTGCTCTACGCCGATGCCGTCACCACGGTGAGCCCCACGCATGCGCTGGAAGTGCTCACCGAGGAATACGCCGAAGGCCTCCTGGGCACGCTCACCGCCATCCGCGGCAAGCTTTCCGGCATCCTGAACGGCCTCGATCCGGAGGAGTTCAACCCCGCGCGCGATCCCAACATCAAGCGCCGCTTCAACCGCCGCTGGTTCTCATCAGCGCGCGAGGCGAACAAGCACGACCTGCAGCGGCAGTTCCTGCTTCCCACCGATCCGGAGATCCCGCTGCTGGGCTACGTGGGCAGGCTGGACTCGCAGAAAGGATTGGAGCTGCTCATCGAATCCGTCGGGCACCTGATGGCCGAGCGGAAGGACGCGCAACTGGTGGTGGTCGGCGGCGGTGACGACCGGTTCCGCCGCGATCTGGAAGCGCTGCATGAGAAGTACCCGGACCGCATCGGCCTGCACCTGCTTCCGGATTTCCGCTTGCCACGCAAGGTTTTCGCCGGCGCGGACATCGTGCTCATCCCGAGCCATTTCGAACCGGGCGGCATCGTGGCGCTGGAGGCGCTGCGGTACGGCGCGGTGCCGCTGGTGCGGCGCACGGGCGGCATGAACGACAGCATCGAGGACTTCGATCCCGAGACGAGGAAGGGGAACGGTTTCTCCTTCCGCAGCAAGAACGGCTGGAGCATGTACGGCGCCATCATCGAGGCGACCACCGTCTTTCGTCAACCCGCGCTCTGGAAACGCCTGGTGGAGAACGCGCTCGCCTGCGATTTCTCCTGGGATCACGCGGCCGCCGAATATGATGATTGGTACGAGCGCGTGCTGCATGGCCGCGGTCCCGCCCGGAAAAGCGATTTGTTCTCGTTGATAACGAAGAAGCTATGAGCAACGAGGATTCGCGGGCGTTTTTCGACACCTTCCGGTCGTCCGCGCAGTACGGGCACTTGGCGGAACGTCCCATCGCCTATTTCTGCGCGGAATACGCGCTCGACCCGGCTATCCCGACGTACGCCGGCGGCCTTGGCGTGCTGGCAGGCGACGTGGTGCGCGAGGCGGCGGACCAAGGACTGCCGATGGTGGCGGTCGGGTTGTATTACCACGCAGGCTACGCGTCCGATTCCTCGCGTCCGCCGTCTGAAAGCGGCCTCCTCCCCGTGGTGGACGGCAAGGGCGCACGCGTCATCGTGAGCGTGCCGATGGAAGACCGGCAGGTGCACGTGCAGGCCTGGGCCTGGCGGCGAGGTTCCGTGCGGGTGCTGCTGCTCGATGCGGACCGCGAAGACAACGATGCCGCTGACCGGCACATCAGTGACCGGTTGTACGTGGACGACAAGCAGACGCGACTCAAGCAGGAGGTGATGCTCGGCATCGGCGGATTGCGCCTCTTGGAAGCGCTCGACATCCATCCGTCGGTCTATCATCTGAACGAAGGACACTCGGCGATGCTGTCGCTCGAACTGACGCGTCACGAGATGAAGGAGCGCGGGCTGGGCTTTGATGAAGCCAAGCAGTTCGCGCGCCGCCGCACCGTGCTCACGAACCACACGCTCGTGCCCGCGGGCAACGAGACCTTCAGCAATGACCTGGTCTCCGCCGTGCTAACGAAATACGCGGAGGAGTTGGAGGTGCCCGTCGCGGAGCTGGTGAAGCTCGGACTGGTGCAGGAGTCGAGCATCTTCTCCATGACGATGCTGGCGTTCCGCATGTCCGCGGTCATCAACGCGGTGAGCAAGCTGCATGCCAAGAAAGCCAAGGAGATCTGGACGGATCACCCCATGGCGGCGGTCACGAACGGCGTGCACGTGCCCACGTGGGATCGCGTCGGTGCGGATGTCTCCGCGCCGGGAGCTTTTTGGCGCGCGCATCAGGCGCGGAAGGGCGAGCTGCTGGCGCACATCGCCGCTGCCACCAGAAGGCAGTGGCCCTTGGACACGCTGCTCATCGGGTGGGCGCGGCGCATTGTGAGGTATAAGCGGCCCCTTGCGGTGCTGGAGGACGCGCGGCGGTTCGCAGCGCTGGCCCGCGCGGCCGACAGGCCGGTACGCATCGTCTTCGCCGGCAACGCGCACCCCGGCGACGAGGACGGGCAGGCGCTCAAGAAGGAACTGATCGCGCTTTGCGATGGCGAACTGAAGGACGTGGCGGCGTTCCTGCCCACGTACGATCTGGGCACCGCGCCGGTCATCGTGAGCGGCTGCGACGTCTGGCTCAACACGCCGGTGGTGGGCTTCGAAGCATGCGGCACGAGCGGCATGAAGGCGGCGCTGAACGGCGCGCTCCCGCTCTCCACGCGCGACGGCTGGGTGGCGGAAGCCGAACTGTACGGCGTGGGCTGGCCGCTGAAGAGCGACGGCGTGGCCGCGGACATCCTGGACGTGCTCGAACGGGACGTCCTTCCCATGTACTACGCGCGCGGCGCGGACGGCGTGCCCGCGGATTGGGAGGCGCACATGCGGAACGCGCGGGACATGGTGCGGAACCAGTTCAGCGCCACGCGGATGCTGAAGGGGTACGTGGAGACGCTGTATTCGTGATGCGGGTTGAAACGCTCACGCAGCCGCTGACGTGCCGATGCTTTCCCCCGCGAGGTGACCTGTCGCCCATGATGCCTGCAAGTTGAATCCGCCCGTGAACCCGTCCACGTCCAATATCTCCCCGGCGAAATACAGCCCCGGACAGATGCGCGATTCCATCGTCGACGGCAGCACCTCACTCAATGGAATGCCGCCCGCCGTCACGAATTCATCGCCGGCGCCGCGCTGGATGACGTGCAAGGGAATCGCCTTGAGCCACTTTGCGACGCGGAGGATGTCCGTCTTGGGGGTTTGATCGGCGCGTGTCGAGCCGAACGACGCGGGTTGATGGAACGATTGCGCCAGGGCGGCGGGATCAGCGGGGGCGGGCGCGGAAAGCAGCGCCATGCACGCCTCCGCGAGCGACTTCGGCACGACGAGGCCGAGGACGTTTTGGAATTGCTTGGCCGGATTGGAAGCGAGGCGCGTGGCGATCAGCGCACGGAGGCCGTCCAACGTGAGATCCGGAAAGAGATCGATGGTGATATCGAGCGGCTGGGCGCGGTCGTAGGTCTCGAACGCCACCAGCGAGGACAGCGCGAAGACCGCCGGTCCGCTCACGCCCTTGTGCGTGAAGAGGAACGGGCCGGTGAAGGAGATCGGTTTCGTCCCGCGATGCGACGTGATGGTGGCGCGCTCGAAGGAAAGCCCGGATATGTCCGCAGGCCAGCGCTCCGACGTGAAGAAGGAATTCAGGCTCGCGGCGAGCGGCGTCACGGTGTGGCCGAGCGCGACGGCGAACGCGTAGCCGTCGCCCGTGGATCCGGTGTGGCGATACGCTTGGCCGCCGGTGGTGAGGACGACGTTGTCCACCTCCAGCGGCTCCGGTTTCGTTCCGGTGCCATTTTTGATGTGGATGGCAAAACGGTGGCCGCGCGGCGTCACGGACCCGGTCGAGGATGGGCCCGCATCGGAAGCGTTCAGCGTAAGCCGCTCCACGCCCGTCACCGCGGTACCAAGCAAGACATGCATCCGCTTCGTGGCGAGCACCCGGTCGAACGCGTGCACGATGTCGTGCCCGTCATCCGAAACCGGGAACACGCGCAGGTCCTCCTCGCATTTGAGCGGCACGCCATGCGACACGAACCAGGCGCGCACCGCTTCCGGCGGGAACGTGTACATGGCGGACGACAGGAACTTGGAACCGCGCGGATACTTCGTGAGCACCGTGCGCACGTCCGCGATGCCGGTGGTCACGTTGCAACGGCCGCCGCCGGAAATGACGACCTTCTTGCCGAGCGCGTCGTTGCGTTCGATCAAGAAGACCTCCGCTTTCGGGTCGGTGGCCAGTAGCGTGGCGGCGGTCATGAGTCCGGCGGCTCCTCCGCCGACGATCGCGGTACGCATGAGGCGGGGCGTTTATGCCGCCGCAAAACATGCGCGGCGGGGATGGGATTCAGTATAGGGGATGCGGTGGATTCGGGATAGCGTGCGATGGTGGCATGCCGTTCCGTGCGGTCATTCCTCCCAGCGTCAAGAAGGTGTATGCTACAGGCATATGTTCAACAACTACTACGGTAACATGATGTACGGCTACGGCGGTTACGGCGCGTTCGCTTGGCTCCTCCCGTTCATGCCGCTCGTGCTCATCTGGTCCCTCTGCTGGAAGGGCCTGGGGCTTTGGCACGCGGCGCAGCGCAAGCAAGGGTGGTGGTTCGCGGCGATCCTGGTGTTCAACACCATGGGCCTGCTGGAGATCATCTACCTCTTCGGCGTCCTCAAGCTGAAGTCGGAAGAGGTGTTCCCGTTCCTCAAGAAGTAGCAGAACGAAAACGGCCGTCCCTCCGAAGGGCGGCCGTTTTCGATTCGTAAGGCCGATTACTTCGCGGCCTTTTTCCGTTTTTCCAGTCGGGCGAGGCGCGCTTCCAG
>JBEEJS010000113.1:0-2855 GCA_041169025.1 Candidatus Parcubacteria bacterium | reverse complement strand
ACGCTCATCGGCGAGCTCGAGGACATCCTGAAATCGCCCAAGAAGATCATGGCCATCATTTCCACCGAGACCAAGGGCCTCAAGGAGAAGTACGGCGACGAGCGCCGTACGCAGATCATCGCCCAGGGCATCGGCGAGTTCTCCGCGGAGGATCTCATCCCGAACGAACCGACCATCGTGCTCATCACGGCGGACGGCTACATCAAGCGCCTCCCGCCGGACACGTTCCGCACGCAGGAGCGCGGCGGCAAGGGCGTGGCCGGCGTGAAGACCAAGGAAGAGGACCAGGTGGACCAGGTGTTCAGCTCCACCACGCACTCGGATCTCATGTTCTTCACCTCGCGCGGCCGCGTGTTCGCCCTCAAGGCGTACGACGTGCCGCCGGGATCGCGCACCTCCAAGGGACAGGCGCTCCAGAACTTCCTGCAGCTCGCGCCGGGGGAGAAGGTGACGAGCGTGCTGTCAGGCGAGGAGATGACCGACGTGAAGTTCCTGATGTTCATGACCGCCAACGGCAACATCAAGAAGACGCCGCTCGAGGACTTCGCCAACGTGCGCAAGAACGGCCTCAACGCCATGAAGCTCACCGGTGACGACGTGCTCATCTACGTGCGCCCCACCACCGGCAAGGACGCGGTCAGCATCGTCACGGCGGACGGCCAGTCCATCCGCTTCGGCGAGAAGGACGTGCGCCCCATGGGACGCGGCGCGGCCGGCGTGCGCGGCATCCGCCTGAAGGGCAAGGACAAGGTGGTGGGCATGGACATCGTGCCGGCCGACGACGCCACCAAGAGCGGCCTGGAGCTGCTCGTGGTGACCGATCACGGATACGGCAAGCGCACCAGCCTGGAGCAGTACAAGACGCAGGGCCGCGGTGGCTCCGGCATCCGCACGGCGCACGTGACGGAGAAGACCGGCAAGATCGTGATGGCCATGGTCATCAACGCCAAGGAGGATCGCGACCTGCTCGCCATCTCCGATCAAGGCCAGGTCATCCGCGTACCGCTCGGTTCCATCTCGCAACTCGGACGCGACACGCAAGGGGTGCGCATCATGAAGTTCAAGGAGGAGAAGGATGGGATCGCGAGCGTGACGTTGGTGTAACGATGCAAAAAAGGACGGTCCGCAATGCGGGCCGTCTTTTTTTTTCATGCCGACCGGGGGAGCATCAAAAAAAGCGGCCCCATGAAGGGACCGCGTTTCCGATGCGCATACGATATCGATGCCGATTCATATCCCCGCGAGCAATGCCTCCGCGTCGTCCGGAACCACGCGCCGCAGATGCTCCGTGACCCTCGCGAGGTACGCGGCGCGTCCGGGAAACGGGGTGCGTACGTGCGCGGGAAGCTGGCGGTCCGCCGTCATGCGGAGCGGGAAGAGGATGGCGTCCGTAGCGAGGATATCGAGTTCGAGTCCCCGCAGCATCCGTCCGATGGAGGAATGCTCTTTTCGGAGCATGCGCTCCACGCACCAGATCATCAGCGTCTTGATCTGCCGTTCTTCCGTCTCCTTGTCCTGGCCGGGCATGCTTCGGAGCGTCTCGTAAAGGACTTCCACGGGTATGGCTGGTCTTTGCGTCACGTTTCGCTTCCTTTCCGGTGGCCAACGTAACAGCTGGAACCGTGCCGGTCAATGCGCTACGATATCCGCATATGCAACCCGCAATCCCGAATACGGCCATGAAAACGCCGTTTTTCCATCAGGTCTTCCGCAGCTGTTACGACATGGAGTTTTACCGCTCCGTGCGCGTCGGTAGCCCTTGGCGCGCGCTTTGGTACCTGACGCGCCTCTATCTGGTACTCGCGTTCCTCGGCGCGATCATCTTCGTGCCGTCAGCCATCGGCGCGCGCACCGCGCTCACCGAGCACGTCCGCGCCACGCTTCCCGACGGCGCGCGGTTCGAGATGAAGAAGGGGCAGCTGTCCACCAACGTGAAGGTGCCGTTCGAAATCGGCACCAAGGAGCTGTCCGTCGTCATCGATCCCGGCGTGACGGGCGCGGACCGACCGGCGGCAAACGCGGACGGTTTGCTCTTCGGACGTGACGCGGCGTTCGTTCCCGCGAACGGCGGCACGGAGTCGGTGCGTTACGGGAACATGCCGGATTTCTCCTGGACGCGAATGGACATCATGAACGCGCTCGACGGATTCTCTCCCGTGCTCGCGGGACTCGCCGCGCTGACGCTGACCTTCGGTTGGGCGGCGAGCTTGTTGCTCGGCGCCACCGCGTACGTATTGCTGCTTGCCGCCATCTCGCTGCTTGGCGGCATGATGTCCGGGGTGAAACTGTCGTACGCGCAATGGGTCGCATCCGGCTTCCACTTCCTGACGCTCCCGACGCTGCTCACTGTCGCCTTCAGTTCGACGCTCGGCCGCGTGCCCTTCCTGACGACGGGCATCTTCCTGCTGTTCGCGTACGCGGTGATCGCGGATGAGAAGGCCGATCCGGCTTCCGCGGTGGCCGGAGAACGCACCGGTACAGTACTTGATGCGTCTGCTGGTGATGCCCCTGGGAAGAAGGCGGGGGATGAGGAAGACGAGCTCGGCGGCAAAAAATAAGGCTGATTTCCAATAAAACCGCTGTATTGTCAACATATATTGACAAAATAGCGGTTTTTTGATAAACCTATCGGTCCTTTTGCTCAAGCAAAGGGTCAGCCTGCCCGATCCGTGAGGTGAGGGTACCAATGTCGCAAGTAAGGAGTCTTGGATGGCATCAAGAATCGGTTTGTGGTTCATCGCGGCCCTATCGCTCTGCTACGCGCTTCCTTGCGCGGCACAGACGCGGTATCCGCAAAACGAAGGATACGTGACGGACAAGGCGGGATTGCTTCCGCCGGCGACGCGCTCGGATCT
>JBEEJS010000112.1:0-8122 GCA_041169025.1 Candidatus Parcubacteria bacterium | reverse complement strand
CGGGACGCTGTCAAATGATGTTCAGGCGAGAGGAAATGCAAGCATGAAAAAATCGGCCTCTGCGGCCGATCGTTTCAGGTGTTCCCTATGCGGCGTCCGCAGGCGGTGCCACCGCCGGTTTGTACCCGTTCTGCGCCGCGAGCAATCCGTCCGACAGCCACGTCTCCAGCGCGGTGACCGTCGCGCCCACCGCTTCGGCCAATAGCGGCTCCTCCTCCTTCATGAACTTCCCGAGCACCCAATCCTCTGACGCCATCTCGCGCGACCGCTCCGTGCCCACGCCCAGGCGGATGCGCGGGAACGTCTGCGTGCCGAGGCGTTCGATCAAGGACTTGATGCCGTTGTGCCCGCCGGCGGAACCCTCCGCGCGGATGCGGATCTTGCCGAGCTTCACGTCCACGTCGTCGTAGCAGATCATGATGTCTTCGAGCGCCACTTTCCAGAACAGCGCGGCTTCGGCCACCGCGTCGCCGGAGAGGTTCATGAACGTCTGCGGCAGCATCAGCACGACCTTCTCGGAGCCGACGCGCCCTTCGTTGATCTCGGCCCCGAACTTCTTCTTCCACTGCGGGAACGCGTCCTCATGCGCCTCCGCGAACGCGCGAACCGCGCGGAACCCGGCGTTGTGGCGGGTCCGCTCGTAGGTCTTGCCTGGGTTTCCGAGGCCGACGATGAGTTTCATGTCGCTAATCAATACTGAACAAGGGGTGCCACGAATATCACGTTGAGCAGGACGAGGATAACAAGCAGTGGACCGATGACTTTGTATCCGGATTTTTTCCGAACGACCATCGTGGCGAGCACGACGTACGCTGCGTAGTACAATGCGATGCTTGCCACTATGAGCGGTAACGTCCTCGTTCCGGGCACGAAACCAAAATGCGTCGCGCCAAAGAGGAAACCTGAACCTATCATCGCCGAAGAGTATACCACCCCATATCCGTAAATCAGGGGCGACATGCCACCGTATTGGTATCCATATGACGGCGCCGCGCTCAACGTCGCGATCCAAGGCAGGCAGAGGATCAGGGCGCATTGCAATGCGAGCCAGAATTTCCAGGATGAGGACAGTCGCGTCCAATATGCAGTCAGATTCATAATCACGCCATCATGGTTCATGCCTTACCGCCGCGCCTTCACCATCTCCGGATCCCCGATCTCCCGCGCGTTCACGCGGATCGGCGTCCCTTCGAACCCGAACGCCTCGCGCAACCGGTTCTCCACGAAGCGCAGGAAGTTGTAGTGGAGCGACTCCTTGTCCGCCACCACGAGCATGAACGCCGGCGGCGCGGTGCCGGTCTGCGTGATGCCGTAGACCTTGGGGCGGTTGCCCTTCTTGCCGAAGCGGTCGCCGCCCTTGGCGAAGAGGGAGTGGTGCTGCTTCTTGAGCTTCTCCACGAACTTGTCGAGGTCGGCTTGCGGCACGATGCGATGGCGCTGCTCGGCGACTTCCAGGATCATCGGGATGAGGCGGCCCACCTTGGCACCGCTCTTGGCGGCGATGAACGTGACCGCGGCGTACGGGTACGACGGGAACTGCAAACGGATGTATGCGGCGTAGTCTTCCGCGGTCCCGAGATTGCGTTCCTCGGCCAGGTCCCACTTGTTGACGATGATGATCACCGCCACGTTATGGTCCTCGATGAATCCCGCGAGGCGCTTCTCCTGCATGGCGACGCCTTCCGTGGCGTCCACCATCAGCATGACCACGTCGGCGCTCTTCAGCTCCTCCAGGCTCATGTGCACGCCGACCTTCTCGATGCCCTTTTCCACCGCGGACTTCTTGCGGATGCCGACGGTGTCCACGAGCAGGATGCGCTTGGTCTTCTTGGCCTTGAAGTCCTCCCAGGAGATGAGCGTATCCTGCGGCTCCTTGGTGGTGTGCGCGACTTCGCTCACGATGACGCGGTCCTCGCCGGCGATGGCGTTCAGAAGGGAAGACTTGCCGACGTTGGGGCGGCCGATGATGACGGCACGCACGTCCGGTATCGGCATCTCCGGCACTTCCTTGTCACCGCCGACTTCCGTCCATGCGGCATCGAGGAGATCGCCCACGCCGGTGCCGTTGGCGGCGGACACGGGGAACGACGGACCGAGGCCGAGCTTCAGCCATTCCGGACCTTCCGCCTGGCGGCGCGTGCCCGGGTTGTCGGATTTGTTCGCGACGAGGAACACCTTCTTGCCCTTGGATTTACGGAGGTGAATGGCGAAGGCACGATCTTCCGGAAGGAGTCCGGCGCGCGCGTCGACAAGAAGGAAGACCACGTTCGCCTTCTTGATGGCGGACTCGGCCTGCTTCTTGATCTTGGCTTCGGTGGACGTGGCGGTGGTGAGATCGAGACCGGCGGTGTCGATGACGGTGAACGTCATGCCTCGCCACTTGCAGTGGCCGAAGTTGATGTCATGCGTGGTGCCGGCGATGGGGGAGGTGATCGCCTTGCGGTGCTCCAGGAGACGGTTGAAGAGCGTGGATTTCCCCACGTTCGTGCGCCCGACGAGGGCGATCACCGGCGTCATTGTCATGCGTGCGTCGGACATATGTTTTTGTGTTAGGTGCCGTCCGCGGCAGAGCCGCCGAGGATCACCAGGAAATCAGCGTGGACGTCGGCGGCGGTGATGCCGCGAGGGAGCGTCTGGGAGGTCTTGGCGTCGCCGACCGCCGTGCGGAGCTTGCCGAGATCGATGGCGCGTTCGCCGCGGGTGAGGTCGTAGATGACGGTGGTGGCGTAGGCGAACGAATCCGCGTTCCCGATCTTCGTTACTTCGAATCCCGCTTTGGCGAGGGCTGCCGCGGCATCGCGTGCGCCGCCGGCGCGGCCGGTGCCGTTGCGGATCTCCACGCGGGGCTTGGCGACGTCCGCCATGGGTGCCGCGGGCTTCGGTTCCGCCGCAGCCACCGCCGGCGCTGCTTCCGTGAAGAGGTTCGCCGCGATGGAGCGGAGTGCGTTCCAGTCGTCGTTCTTGGGAACCAGCACGTACGCGCCGCCGTACGAACCGTCCATGAGCGGGGAGCTCGGCGAGTTGTCGAGCACCTTGTGCGCGAGGGCGAACGGCGTGCCGTTCTGCGCCATGCGCGCCAGGCGGAGCAGTTCGCCGATCTGCAGGTTGGTGGAGATGTTGGCGCGGAGCGCGGAGAGCGTGTTGGCGATGGTCACCGGATTGGCGTACGTCTTGGCGGACAGCATCTTCGCCCGGAGCGCATCGAGCACCTTCTGTTGGCGCTGGGCGCGGGCGAAGTCCGTTCCTTCGCCGCCGTTGCCGTGCCGAGAGCGCGCGTATTCCAGCGCGGTGGCGCCGTCCATGGTCTGCCAGCCTTCCTTGAAACCGATGGTCTTCACTTTGTAGTCCTCGGTGGGATAGGTGTAGTCGGTGAAGGTGCGATCAACGTGGATGTCCACGCCACCGACGCCGTCCACCAAGTCCTTGAACCCGTTGAAGTCGACGCGGATGTAATAGGGGATGTCGACGCCGAGGAGACCTTCGAGCACCGTGCGCGAGGCGTCGCCGCCGCGGCCGGCGGAATCCTTCTCGCCGAACGCGTTCACCGCGTTGATCTTGTACCAGCCGTGATCCGGCACCGGCACGAGCAGATCGCGCGGGACGGAGAGGAGCGCCACCTGCCGCGTGGACGGCTTGATGCTGGCCACCATGATGGTGTCGGTCAGGTTCGGGCCCTCGTGGCCTTCGCCGCCCATGCCGAGGAGCAGGATGTTGATGCGGTCGTCGGATTCGCCGGCGAGCTTGCGGTCAGGGCTGCTCACCAAGTGGCTCATCTGATCCAGGACGGGGATGCCGCTGAAGCGGTCCAGGACGAAGGCGGCGGCTTCCGAGCGCGTGAGCCTGCCGAAGCCGAATGACCCGATGAAGGCCAGGACGATGATGCTCCAGGCTATAAAAAAACCCACCGGTTTGTGGCCGGTGCCTCCAGAAACGTCCAGCGGGCTGGCGTGCGGACCGCTGCTGATGAGATTGCCTTTGAGGTGTCGCATGAACGGAGCCCTACTTCTTTATATGCCTCAACATCATACGCAATTGGCGGGATTTTGCAACCCTCGGGGAAACCCTGAAAAATTGGCTGGTTTTAGCTGTTTTAAGGCTATTTAGGGCTTCCGCCAGTACCTCTTGACAAAATCACGTTTTTTTGGGAAAGTCTCCCGTTCGTGCTCATGGGCAGTTCCATGAGTGCGAGCGAGTCCGAACTTTGACAATTGGACTTGAGAAGAAGATTTCGAAAGGAGGAAACGATGCCGAACGATGGAACCTCTAAGGGAGGTGGCATTGGCGGTTTTTTCTCGAAGCTGGGACTGGCAGAGCCGATCCCGGATTCGAACGAGAAACCCGTCGCTGTGCCACCGACCGCACCCGTCACCGCGAAACCGCATGCGACGCAATCGCACGTGGCGCAACCGCCGACCGCGCCTCGGACAGTCGTGTCCGGAGCACCGCACGGCGGAGCATCCGGAACGGTTGACCCGCAGATCAGGGCCGTGCTGGAAAAGCCGGTGGCGGAAGCCGCCAAACCGGCGTACAGCGCGTTCCTGCTGACGATGGCCAACCTGGCCGACGTCATTCCCGATGAAGCGACGCGCATCAAGGCCGCGATCCGCACCCTGCCCGCCGGGACCGACTACGACCAGCTCCTCGTCGACGTCGATGAGTGCCTGGAGTCGCTCGAGGAGCAGGAGCGGAAGGCGGACACGTCCGCGGAGGCCAGTATCGCCAGGCGCATCGGTACGCTGGAGCAACAGCTGCAGCAGACCGAAGCGACGACGAAGGCCAAGCGCGAACAGATCGCGGCGTTGCAACGGGAGATCGCGGAGGCGGAAGCGGGCGTCAAGGACGTCCGTGACACCATCGATACGACACGGGCTGAGATCGAGGGGACCAGGCGCGACATCGCGGCGACAGCCGCGGCGATGCGTCGGGAGCTCAACGACATCAAGGCGAAGTTACTCAACCAACAACCGAAGACGGGAGCGTGAGTCATGGAAGGTCTCGTGAAAAGCGACGGAAACTCTTTCTGGCAGTTGCCTGAAGGCAAGACGGCGAAGTACCTCATCATCGGCGCACTGTGCGTCGGCGGCTACTTCGCCATCACGGCGACGGCGGCGGTGCTGGCGCTTCTGGCTTCGGCCGTGGCGTCCATCACGGCAAGCCTGTTCACCATGGGCTTGTGCGGGGCCGCCCTGGCGCTGCTCTTCTCGCCGCTCTACAGCGATACCGCTGCGGCGCTGGCGAAGTACATCGTCCGGCTGCCGCTCCGCATGATCGCCGGCCTCGTGACGACGCTGGATCCCATCGGGATCCGCGAGAACACGCTGAAGGACAAGCTCGAACTCCAAGTGAAATTCCGCAAGACCGTCGGTCGCGTGGAGAAGGTCCGGAAGTTCATCGCGGACAAGATCGACTCCAACGCCAAGGCCGCGTTGAAGAGCGAGGGCATCGCCAAGCAGGCGGTGATCCAACAGCAACGCAAGGCGTTCAACGTGAACTCCAAGCAGAACAAGCGCCTTGTCGAGACGAACGAGGAGTTCACGCAGGCGCTCGCGCGGCTCGACGGCTATCTCAAGCAGATGTACCTCTGGGACGAGAAGGTCGACGAGTTCATCCTCGATCTCAAGAACGAGATCGAGAACGAGAAGTCGCGTCTCGAAGTGGCGCGCGAACTGCGCTCCGCGACGAGCGTGATCAAGCGCATCACCCAGCACTCGGCCGAGATGGACTTGTCCTCCTTGGCGGCGCTGAAGATCCGCGAGGAGATCGATGCCGCGTTCGGCGAGGTCGAACAGTTCCGCAAGCAGTCCGAGGCGATGATGGAATCGTTCAGCCTCGAACAGGGCATGATGCAGGCGGAGATGGTGCAGAAGCTGGCTGACGCCGAGGCGAACTCGGGTCAGCAACTGCGCGTCGCCGTCTCCAGCGTCAAGCTCCTCCCGAGCAGCACCAAGAACGAGATCACCGACGCGGAATACACGGCGGTGGTCGGCAGTGCCGCGCAAACAGGCGATATCGACGCCCTGTTCAGCGGCAAGAAGAGATGAAGGCACGGTAACGGACCGCTTCGCTTATCTTTCGTTTCCTTCCACCTTACGATCTTACGGATCACAACCCAAACGATACGGAGAACGAATCATGGCATTCAGACCCACGAAACCCGCAAAGGCGATCGCAGCGATCGCCGTCATCGTCGGCGGACTCTATGGCGCCAAGTGGTACACCGCGAACCACGGCGAAGTGAAGCAGCAGTCCAAGATCTCCGACGTTTCCGGCGAACTCGCCGCGTTCCAGGAGAAGGAGGAACCTGCCGCGGCCGCGCCAGCCGCGCCCGGAAGCATCGCGCTCCCGAGCACGACGGCGGCGAACATCGCCGGCGCACCGGTGAAGACGCTGGTGCTCCCATGGAACGCCGTCGCCGGCCTCAACCTGGCGAACGGCGGCAAGCTGACCACCAAGGGCAGCCTGCTCGAAGCGCGCGGCATCAAGGTGTCGCTCGAGATGCAGGACGACTACGGCAAGATGAAGGAATCGCTGGTGGCGTGCGCGAACGAGCTGAAAGGCGGCGCGCGCGTGTGCAATACCGGCGTGAACCTCATCAACATCATGGGTGACGCAGGCGCGTCCTTCATGACCGGCCTGAACACGGCGCTCGCGCAAGTGGGTCCGCAGTACCAGGCGGAAGTC
The DNA here is from genome assembly GCA_041169025.1 of Candidatus Parcubacteria bacterium. Taxonomy (GTDB): domain Bacteria; phylum Patescibacteriota; class Patescibacteriia; order SG8-24; family SG8-24; genus JBEEJS01. The sequence continues at coordinate 1,441 of JBEEJS010000112.1, read as the reverse complement.
GTCGGCGTCATCGGACGTTCGTACGGCGAAGACAAGTGCATGGTGCCCGCGGCGGCGAAAGACAACCCGCAGGCGCTGAAAGGCCTGACGATCGGCGGCGTCCAAATGGACGGCGACCAGAACGTCTGCCTGTACCTGACCAACGCCAACAAGATCTGCTTCAACCCGGATCCCACCACCTACAACCCGGATTGCCTCAACTGGATGCCGACGAACACGTTCGTCGACGCCGGCCAGAAGTACATCCAGGGCTACTGCGAGGATCGCGCCGTCGTGAAGAACGACGCCAAAGGCGTGACCAAGCGCACGGGTGAGACCCACAAGACTTGCATCGACGGCGTGGCCACGTGGACGCCCGGCGACGTGACGGTCGTGAAGCAGAAGGGCGGCCTCGTGAGCGCGCTGTCCACGCGGGAGAACAGCTCCCAGATGGCGGCGGTGCTCATCGGCATCAAGAGCTGGGACGAGCGCAACGCCGACAAGGTGAATGGCATCTTGGCCGCGTCTCTCGAAGCGGGCGACCAGATCAAGCGCGGCGGCGCACCGGTGCTCATGCGAGCCTCGGCGGCGAGCGCGCAGGTGTTCGGCCAGGAAGACGCGAAGTACTGGGCGAAGTACTACCGTGGCGTGGTGGAAAGCGACGATGCGGGCAACGAGGTACGCCTCGGCGGTTCGCAAGCGTTCAATCTTGCCACTGCGGCGCAGTTCCTCGGCCTCTCGGAAGGCTCGGAGAACTCGTACGCCGCCGCCTACACCTACTTCGGCAACCTCCAGAAGGAATACTATCCCTCGGAGCTGCCGTCGTTCGTGCCGGTGGAAAGCGTCCTGAACCTGAAGTACACGCAAGCGGTCCTCGCGGCTGCCGGCGGTGACACGGGCAAGGTCCAGGAAGCGACCTTCGACGAAGGCTCCGCCACGGGTGAAACGCTCGCCAAGCGGTCATGGAACATCACGTTCCAGACCGGCAAGACGGCGATCGCGCCTGTCGCGGAATCCACGCTCACGCAGCTGCTCACGGAGCTGACCATCGCCGGTAACACGGTGGTGGAAATCCACGGGCACACGGATAACACCGGCAACCCCAACGGCAACATGGTGCTCTCCGAAGGGCGTGCCCGATCGGTGAAGGCGTACCTGGAGTCCAAGGCTCCGGCGAACTTCCCCAAGGGACGCCTGAAGGTGGTGGCGCACGGCCAGACCGAACCGGTGGCGGATAACGCCAACGAGACCGGTCGCGCCGCGAACCGCCGCGTGGAGATCATCCTCAAGTCCAATCAGTAAGTCCGCGCGGCCTCGTGCCGCTCGGATGACCGCCCGACTCCTTCATGGGGTCGGGCGTTTTCCCAAGACGCGTTCCCGCATGCTGCGTGAAAGCGCCTTGGTCAAAACGAAGGTCATGGGTGGCACGGTGCCACCCTTCGCAAGGAGTTCGTTCACATGA
>JBEEJS010000111.1:0-6479 GCA_041169025.1 Candidatus Parcubacteria bacterium | reverse complement strand
TTCTACCTCTCCGAACCGCGCCGCGACCAATATGATTCCTCGCGCGGCTGGTCCACCGGTTCGCTCGATCTGCGGACGGTGCACGCCATAGCGGACGATGCCGGCGGCGCGCCGTACGTGGTGCTCGCGAACCAATCGGTGTCGGCGGGAGCCGTGCACGAGTTCGGATTCTCCACGTATTACGACTCTCACTCACCCGCCGCGCCCGGCCCGGTGTTCTTCTACCCCATCCCCACGGGCGGACCGTTGTACGCGCTTTTCCTGGACATGAACGCGCACTTCGGCGCGCGCGCGGACGCCATCAAGGCGATGGATCTCGCCGGAGTGGACACCGCGTATTACGTGGTCGATTTCTATTGGTACGACGCACGCCGCATCATCGTCTCGGCCGGACGCGTGGCGGATAAGCAGTGGTCCGTGGGAGACAAGGCGTTCGTGTTCAAGTATCAGCGCAAGTAGGTGCCTCGTACTTCGGGACAGGTCATGGCGCTGCCCCCGCACGCGAAAAAAGACCGGCCACGCAGGCCGGTCTTTCTCATTCCTCACGACGCGATCGTGAGCACCGTAATCGACTCCACCGGCGCAGTCCGCACCTGGTACGCATCCTCATCACGGTCGTCATCCTTCCTGATGACCTCTTCCAGGCTGCCGATGAAGAACATCGTCTCGCCTTTGCGCAGGCCGTTCCAGACGCACCCGCGGTACCACTGCACGCCCGTACCCCTGATAACCAGGCGCACGGTGTCTTCAGGCGTTCGACGGAGCGCGTAGGCGCGATCGGCCGTCCGGATGCCGATGACCGCGCCCATAGGCAGACTGACGATCTCATCCCACGTGAGGGAGTGCTTTTCGCCCGGGGCGACGTGTCTCGTTGTCATGAAAGACCTCCGCACGGAGGGTGGCAGGAAACAGGCCCAATGTCAATCCCTGCCCTCGTACAACCGCACCAGCCGTTCCGCATGCGCCGCCGCGTCCAAACCCGCCATCGCGCCGGACGCGGTGCTGGAATACTGCCCGTGCATTTCCGGATCCATGGCATCGGCGCGCTTGAGCGCCGCGGCGAGCGCGTCAACGTCGCCCGGCGCGAAGAGGATGCCGTTCTCGCCGTCGCGCACCAGCTCCGGAATGCCGCCGCTGCGAGCCGCGATGGCCGGCACGCCGCGGGAGAGCGCTTCCATGAGCGCGGACGGCGCGTTCTCGATGACGCGGGACGGGACGACGATCCAAGACGCGCGATCATACGCTTCGGAGAGCGCGATGCCGCTCAACCGGCCAGGCATGTGGACGTCGGTCAGTTCCGATGCGCGCTGTTGCAGCACCGCGAGCAGGATGCCGGAACCGACGATTTCCAGGCGCGCATCCTCGATATGCGCGTGGATCCAGGCATCGAGCAAGTCGCTCGCGCCCTTGTGCTCCTCGAGCTGGCCGGCGAACAGGAAGACCTTGTCGCGCTCGCCGCGGCCCAGTATGCCGCCGCGCGGCGCGTACGGCGCGGGATTGCGCAGCACCGCATGACGCGACTTCGGGAAGAACCCGCGCGCCAAGTGGATGCCCTTGTGGAACGCCGACGGGAAGCAGACGGCTTGCGGCGAACCCATGAGCGCGCGCATGAGCCACGCGTACGCGGCCTGATGCGGAGCGAGCTCCACGTCCGGGCGCGGCGTCGCGATGAGCAGGCCGGAGGGATCCAGGAGCTGCACGTCATGCACGGTGTGCACGTGTCGCACGCCGATGCGGCGCAGCATGCGCGGGATCATGAAGCCGAGGCCCATCAGGTTGTGCGTATGCACCACGTCGGGCTTCTCGCGTTCGATGATGCGGCGGAGCGACCGCGCACTGACGACGTTGCACATGTCGTGCACGTGCCACAGGAGACGCGCGAACCAGCCGTGCCGCGCGAGGTCGAGATACGAAAAATGCCCAGGCAGCAGGAACCGCTTGGTCGCGCGCGCGTTCGGGGCGTAACGGATCTCGCGAATGCCGCCGAATCCGCTCGACTCGTCCCCCGCTTCCGGCGCATCGGGGTCGAGACTGACCACCGTGACCGCATGCCCGGCGGCCACGAGCGCCAGCGCTTCCGCCTCCACCACCTTCTCCGCGCCGCCGCGGGCGAGGGCGCCGTAGAGGTTGTTGACCATCATGATCTTCATATCGTCGATGCCTGCCTCCCATGAGGCTGCCGTTAAGGACGTCGTCGTCCACGCGTTACAATCCCGTTTCCTTCATGATCAGCGCGAGCTGCTCCGTGCGCCGTTCGTACGCGTATTCGTTCTCGGCCATGGCGCGCGCGGTCTCGCCGAGAGAACGGCGCTTCCGTGCGTCCCCGCAGAGCGTGGCGAGCGCCACGGCGAGCGCGCTCGCGGAGCCCGGCGGCACCAGCATGCCGGTCTGCGCGGGCCTGACGATGGTGCGCACGCCGGGAAGGTCGGACGCCACCACGGGAAGTCCGCAGGACATCGCTTCGAGCGCGGCGATGCCGAACGCCTCGGAGGAATCAGTCGATGGAAAAGCGAAGACGTCGCCCAGACGGAGCGTCTCCGGCAGCGCCGCATCCGGCACCGCGCCGGCGAAGATGACGCGGTCCGCGACGCCGAGGATGGCGGCCATTTCCTGGTACAGCTTCTTCATGCCGCCCTCGCCGATGATGAGCAGGCGCGCGGCATCGAGCGCTTCGGCGGCGAACGCGCGGAGCAGCACGGGGATGCCCTTGAAGTAATGCGCCTCGTCCAGGCCACCAGTGAAGACGATGACCGGCGCGTCCGCGGGGATGCCCCAGCGCGCGAGCAGTTCCGCGTTCTTCGGACCGGGAGAGAAGCGGTGCACGTCCACGCCTGGCGCGAGCGCGCGGAAGCGCTCCGGCTGCGCGGCGAAGTCGGGCGCGAGACGGGAAGCGGCGGCATAGTCGGTGCTGGTGACGAGCACGCGGTCCGCGGCGCAGGCGAATCGCGATGTCATCAGGCGCGTCGGCAACGAGAACAACGGCACGACGATGCCGCGCCCGGTGACGTCCATGTGATAGGAAAGGATGATCTTGGCTTGCGTGGCGCGCTTCCGCGGTGACGCGAACAAGCGGGAGAGCATGAGCGGCTCCGCGGCGCCGAAGAACGGGAAATGCAGGAGGACGGCGTCGTAGCGATTCAGGAGAGCGCCCGCATTCGGAGCGAAGGCCGCGTGGCCGTATCGGAACCAGGACGGGAGGCGGCGGAGCGCGTACGCTTTTCCGGGGGCTCCGGCGCTTGTCGCGCCTGTCGAAGCTGTTACCGGCACGCGCTTTTCCTCTGCGGAAGCGCCTGGCGCGAACACCGTCACGTCATACCCAAGCGCCGCCAACTGCATGGCGTCCGTCTCGGCCACTTTGCCGATGCCCCCGCGCTGCGGCGGGAACACGGGCGTGACGATGGCGATCTTTTTCATATGATGAACGTCCGATAGACCGCCCAGGTGAGCCGCATGAGCGGATTCGCCACGTACCGCGTGAAAGGCCCGGTGACGTCCTGGAACGCGATGACGGGGGTGAAGAGGCGGACGATTTCGCGGTCGGAGACGACGCGCGTCTTTTGCACGGCGCGGCGCGCGCGAAGGACGTAGGTCCACGACGCGGGCTTCAGGAAGAACGCGTAGGCGCGGAGCTTCTCGCGCCACCAACCGCCTTTGAGCGCGGCGACGAACAGGCCGACCTCCGCGACCGCGAGCGGCACCGCCAGGACGGCCAGCGACCATGCCCGCAGATCCTTGAGCAGCACGATCCCCCGGTTCCGCTCCATGTAATAGAGCTTCCTTACGCTCCGCGAGAACTCGTACTTATGATACACCACGGAGCGCGGCGCGAGTATGCAGCGGTAGCCCGCTAGCCGCAGCCGCCAACCGAGGTCGAGGTCCTCGTGATACATGAAAAAGAGATCATCGAAGAGGCCTGTGACGCGCAGCGCAGCGACCGACAGAAGCACGCCCGCGCCGGACGGGTAGGAGATCTCCGGCATCGTATCGCGCGAAACAGATGCTACCGGCTGGCGATACCCGAGTGAATACCCGAGTCCCAGGAAATGGATGGCGTTGCCGGCGCTGTTCACCAGGTGCTTTTCCGGATGGAGGCGGAGGAGGGATTGGACGGCGCCGACGGCGCGGCCGTGGGGACCCGCGGAAGTCATACCCTCCATCGCGCGCACCAAAAAATCCGGCTCCACCTCCGTGTCTTGGTTGAGCAGATAGACGTACTCCGCGCCGGCGTCCAACGCGCGCCGCATGGCGAGGTTGTTCCCGCCGGCGAAACCGAGATTCTTGTCCGAAGTGATGACGGTGGTGCCTTGCAGCCCCGGCGCACGTGCACGGAGCTGCGCCAGCGTGTCATCGTTCGATTTGTTGTCCACGCAGACGATCTCCGCTTCCAATCCGGTCCGGTCCATCCGCGCCAGGGATGCGAAAAGCGCGTCCACGTACTTGGCGCCGTCATACCAGACGATGATGATGTGGACCTTGGACATGTGGTTGCGTGCAGTGCGCAATGAGCGGACCTAAGAGGACCGCTTCCCGTCCCGATGATGGTCCAACGCCTCCCGCCGCACCACGGAAGTGAGATCCCGCTCCAGCTTGTCGATCCGCACGAAGACGCGGAAGACCAGGTAGAACAGCGCGGCGACGGAGACGTACACCACCGCGTCCGCGCCACGACCCACGCCGAGCGCGGCTGCCGCGCGCGAAGCGATTTCCGGCCGCGTCACCACGACGATGGCGATCATCCAGAGCGCCGTCCATCCGATGGTTTCCTTGCGGGAGATGTTCCCTTGCCGGCGACGCCGCAACGTGGCGGCGATGGCCAGGGCGAAGGCGGCGATGAAGAACAGTTGGAGTTGCGTCATATGTTTTTGCGTCCCGCGCGCGGCACTAACGCCGCGTCAGTCATTAAACGATCCGATCACCATCTGCCACACCACCTTGAACGCGTCCCCCGCCTTCTGCCCTTTGGCGAGCGTGTCCGCGGTGTAGCGGACCTTCACCGGCACCTCGCGGGTGCGCGCCAGCCAGCGCGAGTGCGAAATGAGGCGCAAGATCTCCGTGCAATGCGCCATCCGGTCCTGCCGGAAATCGATGTCCCGCGCGGCGGCGGCTGTCATGGCGCGCATGCCGTTGGTGGGATCGGTGAGCGTGCGCGTGATGCCGAGCACGCCGGACGAGAACTGCCGCGCCGCCCACAGCAGCGCCCGCCGCGACGCCGGCATCCCCTCCGCGTTCACGCCCATGAACCGCGAACCGAGCACGATGTCCGCATCGCCGGCGCGGATCGGCGCGAGCAGCGCGGGCACCGCGTCCGGGTCGTGCTGTCCGTCCGCATCCACGTGCACGATGACATCCGCGCCGTCTTCCAGTGCGGCATCCACGCCCGTGCGCAGCGCAGCGCCCTGGCCTCGGTTCAGCGCATGCGTCAGCACCTCCGCCCCCGCCACGCGCGCCTCCGCGCCCGTGCCGTCCCCGGACCCGTCGTCCACGACGAAAACGCGGTCCGCGCGCTGCAGCATGGCGCGAACCACGTCACCGATCCTCCCCTTTTCCTTGTACGCGGGAATCACGGCCGCCACGCGCATACCTAGCCCTTGAAGTCGGAACGGAGCAGGCCCTTCTGCGCCACGGTGTAATCGATGGATTTCTTGAGGCCCTGTTCCAGCGAGACCAGCGGCAGCCAGCCAAGGTCGTCCTTGGCGCGGGTGAGATCCGGCAGGCCGAGCTGGGTGATGAACATGAGGGGCGGTTCGTAGGTGATCTTGGATTCTGATTTTGCGAGCTCGATGACCTTCTTGGCGACATCGATGATCTTAATGTCGTAGTCGCTGCCGATGTTCACCGGACCCGGGTCCTTGGCCGCGCGCATCAGGCGCACGATGCCGTCCACCACGTCCGTGACGTAGACGAGCGAGGTGCGGAAGTTCTCGTCGCCGTAGATGACGAGGTCCTTGCCTTCCAGCGCGTTGGTGATGAAGTCGCCAATCATCTGCCCGTCATACAGCGGCATCCGTGCGCCGAACGTCCGGAAGATGCGACCGATGCGGATGTCGAGGCCGTGGGCGTCACGATACGTGGCGCACATCGTCTCGGCCCAGCGTTTGCCTTCGTCGTAGCAGGCGCGCGGGGAAAGGTGGTTGAAGGTACCGAGCATGTCCTCCTTGAAGAGGTGGCCGTCCTCCGGGCGCGGGCCGTATACGGTGACGGTGGAGGCCTGGAAGAACTTCGCGCCGTATTTGACGGCGATGTCGAGGATGTTCTTCATGCCGGCGGAGTTGGCGGCTATCGTGGCATCGCGGAACTCTTCAAATTTTTTCGCGCTCGTCGGGCAAGCAAGGTTGTAGACTTCCTGGATGCCCTGGAACTTGATCTTGAACCGTTCCAGTTCCTTGAAGGATTCCAGGTCCACGCCGGCGGAGATATCTGCCTTGAGCAGCTCGAAGTCCGGGTTCTGCAGCAAGTGCTCGATGTTCACCTGGCTGCCG
>JBEEJS010000110.1:0-4153 GCA_041169025.1 Candidatus Parcubacteria bacterium | reverse complement strand
CCTCTTCGTCACCGCGACGACGTGCGATGACTGGCAAAATTAGCACAACGTGGCGCAAAAAGTCAACAAGTCGGATCTCCGGTCTCCATGCCAATCGTGTCCGCCTTATTCGCGTACGGATTCACCCCACAAACCGCCAAAAAACTGCTAACATATACAGAGAAGTTATCCCCTTTTCCACACCTAACATGCAAAGCGACATCCTTGAGAAATTCACCGCGCATTTGAAGAACGTTTTGGCCAAGTGCTACACCCTCGCGGTGGAGCTCGATTCGCGCGGCATCGAGCCGGATCACATGCTCTTGGCGCTGCTCCTGCAGAAAGGAAGCATCGGCGGTGAGATCCTGCGCAAAGCGAACATCTCCGCGGAAGAAGCGCGGCGCGTGATGAAACTGGCATCGGAAATGGAACCAGCCTCCGCCAAGCGGAAGCAGGGCGAGGCGCCGCAGCTCACCGCGGAATCGAAGCGCGTGATCGAAAAGGCGGTTCTCACCGCCAACGTGCACGAGCACAAGTACGTCGGCACCGAACATCTTTTGTCCGGTCTGCTCCAGATCGACTCCCCGTCAGTCGAGGCAATTCTGATAGAGCAAAACGCCGACATGAAAGCGCTCAAGGAGCAGGTCACCACCGTCCTCAAGAGCACCAGCAAGTTCCCGGAGATCACCGAGACGTTCGACACCGGCAAAGCGGTGGTGAAGAAGGATGGCGCGGCGGAAAAAGCCAAGGCAGCGGCCGCCGACAAGAAGCAGGCCAAGGATTCGCGCGGCAAGAACAAGCTCCCCGCGCTGGAGTTCTTCGCGACGGAACTGACCGATGAGAAACTGCAGGAAGGCATCGACCCGGTCATTGGGCGCGAGAAGGAGATCGAGCGTATGATCCAGATCCTCTGCCGCCGCACCAAGAACAACCCGGTGCTGCTGGGCGAGCCCGGCGTGGGCAAGACGGCAATCGTGGAAGGACTGGCCAAGAAGATTTTGCGCGGCGAAGTGCCGGAAGCGCTCGCCGACAAGCGCATCATGTCGCTCGACCTCGGTTTGATCCTCGCCGGCACCATCTACCGCGGTGAATTCGAAGGCCGCATCAAGCAGGTCATCGAGGAGATGAAGAACAACCCGGACGTCATCCTGTTCATCGACGAGCTGCACAACATCATGGGCGCCGGTTCCACCAACGGATCCATGGACGCGGCGAATATCCTGAAACCGGCGCTCGCGCGCGGCGACATGCGCTGCATCGGCGCGACCACCAAGGCCGAGTACAAGAAGCATATCGAAGCCGACGGCGCGCTGGAGCGACGCTTCCAGGCCGTGGCCGTCGAGCCTCCCCCGCCGGAGGTCGCCATCCAGATTTTGAAAGGCCTGCGCGAGAACTACGAGGAGCACCACGGCGTGCAGATCACCGACGAAGCCATCGAAGCCGCGGTGGCGCTGTCCGAGCGCTACATGCCGGACCGCTTCCTGCCGGACAAGGCCATCGATCTCATGGACGAGGCCGCCGCCTGCGTGCGCGTGGCGTCTTCCGGCGAGGGCGACGCGAAGAAAGCCAAGATGGTGGATGAGGAACTGGACAAGGTGCGCCGCCGCAAGCAGAAAGCGGTGCATGGCGAGAACTTCATCGAAGCGCTGGAGCTGAAGAGCAAGGAGAAGGAGCTGGAAGCGCAGGCCGCGGCGCTCGCCAAGGGCGGGGCCAAGGTGAAGAAGATCCTCGGCGCCATCGGCAAGAAGGAAGTGGCCGCCGTGGTGGCGCGCGCCACCGGCATTCCGGTGAACGATTTGCTGCAGGCGGACAAGGAGCGCCTCTTGAAGCTGGAAGACACGCTGATGAAGCGCGTCGTGGGCCAGGACGAAGCGGTACACGTGGTATCCGACATGGTGCGGCGCGCCAAGGCGGGCATTTCATCGCCGGACCGCCCCCTCGCATCGTTCCTCTTCCTCGGCCCGAGCGGCGTGGGTAAGACCGAACTCGCCAAGACGCTCGCCGAGACCGTCTTCCAGGACCCGAACGCCCTGGTCCGCATCGACATGAGCGAGTTCAGCGAGGGCTTCAACATGAGCAAGCTCGTCGGCTCCCCCGCCGGCTACGTGGGCTACCGCGACGAGACCAAGCTCACGGACGTCGTGAAGCGCCGCCCGCATTCCCTGGTGCTCTTCGATGAGATCGAAAAGGCGCATGGCGACGTGCACAACCTGCTCCTCCAGATCCTCGACGACGGCCACGTGACGGACGCCACTGGCCGCAAGATCAACTTCAAGAACTGCATCATCGTGATGACCTCCAACGTGGGTTCGCGCGTACACACCTCCGAACCGATGGGCTTCACGACGCGCAAGAAAGGCGAAGTAAGCAAGGAGGATCAGAAGGAAACCTCCGAAGGCATCATGAAGGAGCTCGAGAGCTCGTTCCGCCCGGAGTTCATCAACCGCATCGACAAGATCATCTCCTTCAACCCGCTCTCGCAGGATCACCTCCGCGGCATCGTGGCGCTGCAGATGGCCGAGCTCGGCGCGCGCGTGCTCCGCGATTACGGCGTGACCGTTTCCATCAAGCCCGCCGCGCTCGACCTCATCGCCTCCAAGGCCTGGAACCCGCTGTACGGCGCGCGCGGCGTGCGCCGGCAGATCCAGGACTTGGTGGAGAACCCGCTAGCGAAGGCGCTGCTCTCCTCCTCCGCGGGAGAAGGCGACGCCATCCAGGTGAACGCCAAGGACGAGGAGATTTCCATCGCTAAGAAAAAAGTGAATGCCAAACTCGCTGCCCACGCCTAGCACGGCGGGCGCGCCACGTGGCGTCGCGCCGCAGGAAGAAGCCAGCCGGCGCAACCGGCTGGAGAGCGGGGCGTTGCTTTCCAAGCTGCCGGACATGCCGGCGCCGCGGAAGCGCGACGATGGCGGGTCCGGCGATGCCCAGGATGCCGGCGGTGTGCCTGGGAGCAAGGCGCTAAGGCCACCCACCCTCCCGAACGTCTCCGATGCCCGAGCGCTAGGCGGTGACGCCGCCCGCGGGGCCGTGGGAGGTGATGCCGCCGCGGCTGCCAGCGCCGCCAACGCACTCGCAAGCGGCGACACGGATGCCATGGCCCAAGCCGGCGTGCAGGCCATCGACAACATGCTCTGGAAGACCATTTGGGAGGACTTCACCGGCCTATCGCTGCTGGGCGTCAACATTACCGGGCTCATGGGCGCCGCGGATGAATGGCCCATCTGGAAGAAGATCGCACTCATCGTCCTGGACATCGCGGCAGTGCTGTTCCTCGTCGTCACGACGACCTTCACGCTCGTCAACCTCTGCCTCTGGAACGTCGCCTGCAGCGCGATCCTCGTCGGTGGAGCGATGCTTTCCGTCATCCGCGATTCGATGCCTGGCTTCCTGAAAGGCTTCTTCTAACCCCTGCGCCGTATGAAACGTCTTCTCGCCATCATCCTGTTCGCCCTCGTCACCATCGGCATCGGCTTCGCGCTGTACTGGTTCTTTTTCCGCGCGGCGGCACCGGGAGTCGTGACGAACGTGAACGGCGGCCTGGTGAACGGCCCTGGCGGCGGTCTCACGCCGGCGGTGAACGGCGGACCTTCCGTGAACGGCGCCGGCGGAGGAGGCGGTCTGAACGTCCCCACGGTGAACGCGCCCGCAGGCGGCGCGCAGATCCCGACGGTCTCGCCGGTGGCGAGCGGCGGCATCACGCAGACCGTGCCGATCGGCGCGGGCTCCACGCTCGGCGCATCGGTGACCACCGGCGGCCAGGTGCAGTACTACGACCGCAACTCCGGCAAGTTCTACCGCATCGGCACGGACGGCACCGTGTCGCTCCTTTCCAACCAGAAATTCTTCAACGTGTCGGCGGCGACCTTCGATCCGTCCGGCAATAAAGCGGTACTGGAATACCCGGATGGCAGCAACATCACCTACGACTTCGCCACCGGCACGCAGCACACGCTCCCCCCGCATTGGGAGGACTTCGGCTGGACGGCGAACGGCGGCCAGGTGGTGGCCAAGAGCATCGGCCTCGATGACAACAACCGCTTCCTGGTGATGTCCGGCGCGGACGGGACGGGCGCGCACGCGGTGCAGGAGCTCGGCGCCAACGCCGACAAAGTCACCGTCGCCGTCTCCCCCACCGGACAGGTGATCGCCACCGCCGCCACGGGCAACAAAT
>JBEEJS010000109.1:0-5225 GCA_041169025.1 Candidatus Parcubacteria bacterium | reverse complement strand
CGGAACGATGACTCGGTTCATATGAACGCGCTTGCATGATTGCAGGCGCGTTTTCCATTTGACGGGAAAAGGCGGGTTGGGCAGGGTGGGGCCGGCTTACTCAATCTCATTTGAAAACATGACTCCCTTGCACGCTAAGAGCTTTGCGTTTATTGATGCTCAAAACCTCCACCTTGGGGTAAAGGGCCAAGGATGGCTGCTTGATTTCGCCAGGTTTCGTAGGTACCTGCGGGACAAGTTCGGGGTTGAACGCGCATACTTGTTCATCGGTTTCAAGCGCGGCAATGAAGGCTTGTACACGCATTTAGAGCGATCTGGATACTTGTGCGTGTTCAAGCCGACGCTGGTACTCAAAGACGGGCAAATCAAAGGCAATGTCGATGCTGAACTTGTCCTCCATTCCATGATAGAGTTTCCGAATTATGCCAAGGCGGTCATCGTCACGGGTGACGGCGATTTTCGATGCCTTGTGGAATACCTGTTGCGACAAGGAAAATTGGAACGGCTTATCATTCCGAATCAGAAACGGTATTCTGCCCTGCTGAAATCATTGAGCACTCCGGACCGAAACATCTTCGTCTTCCTCAACCAATTCAGGGAAAAGCTCGGCACAAATGAAAAAGGCTCTCGTCGGGACGGAACCCTTGGAGAACCTCTTTCGTCGTGATGTAAGGAGGATATCAGCGGCTGCTGCCTGCGTCAAGCGAAGGTAGAAACGGGTCTCGCAGTGGATAACAATTGCAGATAAGCCTGATAACCTTAGCCGTATATGCGCATCCACATCCTCGGCATCCCCATCGACGCCATCACCCGCGCCCAAGCGGCCGAACGCATGAATGCCATGCTCGCGGAGCCGCGTCCGCACGTCATCACGACTCCCAATCCGGAGATGCTCGTTGACGCGTCGCGTGACGTGGCGTTCGCGGAAGCGCTGCAGGGCGCGGATCTTGCGATTCCGGATGGCGCGGGACTCGCGGTCGTCGCCTCGCTGCGCGGTCAAAAAATCCCGCAGCGCATCTCCGGCACCGATTTCATCCACGACGTCTGCGCGGCCGCGGTGAAGCGCGGGCTCAGCGTGTTCTTGCTCGGCGGCGGAGGAGGCGGAGCAGGGGAGGATGTCGCCGCCCGCGCCGCTCGCGAACTGGAATCGCGGCATCCCGGCCTGCATATCGCCGGCGCCATGAGCGGCGGCAAGCTGCAATGGGAGACTCCCGAAACGCCGCGCCTCTCGGAAGCCGCCATGGCCCGAGTCGCCCTGACGAAGCCGGACATCCTCCTTGTGGCCTTCGGGCACCGCCGGCAGGAGCTCTGGATCCGCGCCAATCTTGGGAAGCTCCCCAGCGTGAGGCTCGCCATGGGCATCGGCGGAGCCTTCGATTTCATCGCGGGTGACGTGCGGCGGGCCCCCGCCCCGATGCGCGCCTTGGGCCTGGAATGGCTCTGGCGCCTCATCCTGCAGCCCTGGCGCGTTGGGCGCATCTGGAAGGCCGTGGTGACCTTTCCGCTGCTGGCATTTACGGAGAAGCGGTGATAGCATAAGCCCGATGGCAGACGCCTGTTGAAGGCGTTTTTTGCCGGTTAAACTGAGGGTGCAAGGGAGAAAGGTTGAAAGAGCATTTCCCTCACCTTTTCACCTTTCTCCTTTTCACCCTTTCTTCCTATGGTCCGTGTCCGTTTTGCCCCCTCTCCCACCGGCTATCTCCACATCGGCGGTCTCCGCACCGCGTTGTACAACGAACTCTTCGCCCAGCGCCACGGCGGCGTCTTCGTGCTGCGCATCGAAGATACGGACCGGACGCGCTACGTGGAAGGAGCGGTGGAGAATCTGCTGCGCACCCTGGCATGGGCGGGCGTCACGCCCGCGGAAGGCCCTTACCTGGCCGATGACGGCTCCATCAAGGAGCGCGGCGACCATGGGCCGTACGTGCAGAGCGCACGGCTCGACAAGTACCAGGCCGCGGCCGCGGATCTGCTCGCCAAGGGAGCGGCGTACCGTTGTTTCTGTTCGCCGGAGCGTCTCGAGGAAGTGAAGAAGGCGCAGGCCGCCGCCAAGCAGCCGATGATCTACGACAAGCTTTGCCGCGCGCTCCCGCCCGCGGACGCCGCGGCGCGCGCCGAAAAAGGCGAGCCCCACGTGCTCCGCATGCGCATGCCCGACTCCGGTGCCACGATGTTCACCGATGCCATCCGTGGCGACGTCTCCTTTGAGAACGTCCTCGTTGACGACCAGGTGCTCATGAAGACCGACGGCTATCCCACGTATCACCTGGCGAACGTGGTGGATGATCACGACATGCAGATCACACACGTCATCCGCGGCGAGGAATGGCTGCCTTCCACGCCCAAGCACATCGTGCTGTATCTCGCGCTCGGCTGGACGCCGCCCACCTTCGCGCACCTGCCGCTGCTTCTGAATGCCGACCGTTCCAAGCTCTCCAAGCGTCAGGGCGACGTGGCCGTTGAAGACTACAAGAACAAGGGCTACCTCCCTGAAGCGATGGTCAATTTCGTGGCGCTCCTGGGTTGGAATCCCACCGCGGATCGAGAGGTATACGAGAAGCGCGAACTCGCCGAGGCCTTCGACTTGGGCAAGATCAACAAGGCCGGCGCCGTGGTGAGCATGGACAAGCTGAACTGGCTGAACCGCGAATATCTGAAAGCGATGCCCATGGAAGAGATCGGTCGCAGGGCCGAGCCGTTCTTCGTGGAATCGGGTATACTGAAGAGGGAAGGGGACAAGGTCGTCTCCGCCGCGACCGGTGCGGCAGTCGGTGACATGATCGCCCGCGCCGCCGAACTCGAAAAGCGCCGCGTCGACACGTTGGCCCAGCTCCCGGAAGCCACCGCGTTCCTGTTCTCCGGACCGCTCACGTACGAGCAGGACGCGCTCGTCGGCAAGAAGTCGGACGCGCAGGTGGCGAAGGCGCGTCTGGAAGGCCTGCTGACGTTCCTCGCGGACCTCGCACCGGAGGCCTGGGCCACGGCCAAGACGCTGGAAGAACCGGTCATCGCCCATATCGCCGCGCAAGGTTGGACCAACGGCGAATCGCTCTGGCCGTTCCGCGTGGCACTGACCGCGCGCGCCCAATCGCCGAGCCCGTTCGAAGTCGCCTGGGCGCTCGGCAAGGACAAGACGCTTTCCCGCATTCAAGACGCATTACGAACCCTCGCATGATGCAGTCCCGACGTTTCACCGCGCACCAGGCCGTACTCGCCGCGCTGCTCGTCAGCACGGTGCTGTGGCCGGTTGCGGGAGCGTTGGCGGCGACGAGCACGAGCGTGGGAGCGGCCGCCTCAATGAAGGCGGAGATCCAAAGTTTGAGCCAGGACGTGAACAAGAAACGTTCGCAGCTTCAGGATCTGCAGAAAAAGGAGAAGCAGTACCGCGACGTCATCGCGCAGAAGAACGCGCAGTCCGCGTCGCTCGCCGACGAGATCGGCCTCATTGAGAACCAGATCGCCAAGGGACAGCTGGACATCGACATCGCGCAGCAGGAGATCAAATCCATCGAGCTGGAGATCGGCCTGATAGACCAGCGCGTGGCGGGAAGGGAAGCGGACGTGGCCCGGCAGCAGAAGCTGCTCGGTGCGTTGGCGCGCAAGCTGTACGTGACGGGGTTCCGCCGGAGCGCGCTCGAGGTCCTGCTGTCGCACTCGTCGCTCTCCGACTATTTCGACGAGCTGCGCAAGCTGTCCGACGTCCAGCGGGGCGTGGATGACGCGCTCGTCCGCGTGCGGCAGGCCAAGGCCGAGCTGCAATCGGAGCGCGCCGGCCGCGAGACCAAGCGCGTCGCCATGGAAGAGAAGAAGACGGAGCTCGAAGCCGCCAAGAGCGATCTGGAAGACCAGCGTGCGCTCAAGGACACCGTGCTGATGGAGACCAAGTCGTCCGAGCTGCAGTACCGCTACATGCTCGCCGATCTCAAGCAGGAACAGAGCCAGGCGGACGAGGACATCCAAAATCTTGAAAACACGCTGCGTCAGAAGGTCAGCATCGCCGACCAGCTCAAGGGGCAGGACACCGTCCTGTCGTGGCCCGTTCCGCCCACGCGCGGCGTCGCGACCAGGTTCCATGATCCGGACTATCCGTTCCGCTACGTCTACGAGCACCCCGGCCTCGACATCCGCGCTTATCAGGGTACGCCCGTCCGCGCCGCGGCCGCCGGCGTGGTGGCACGCGCCAAGGACGCGGGCATGGGATACAGCTACGTGATGATCATCCATAACGGCGGCATCTCCACGGTGTACGGGCATCTCTCCAAGGTGCTCGCTAAGGAGGACGCGTTCGTGGACAGGGGAGAGGTCATCGGCATGTCCGGCGGCATGCCGGGCACGCCGGGCGCGGGTACCATGACCACCGGCCCGCATCTGCACTTCGAATCGCGCGTGAACGGGATTCCGCAGGATCCGATGAAATTTTTGACGGCGTTCTGAACGCGAACGCCGGAAACGTGAAAGGGCGCTGACATGATGTCAGCGCCCTGTTGCGACTTCGGTGGGGAAGCGGCGAACCCGTACGGTATCAGTATCGTGCGGTGGTGAAGGTCGTTTCCGTCCTGGTCTCGTTCTTCGCGATGTCGCGGATGGTGACGTAGAGCTTGTACGTCGTATCGGAGTACAGGTCCGTCAGGCCAAGCGAATGCTCCGTGGCGAAGTGGAGCGGTTGCGCCGTCGCAGTCAGGTTGTACTGCACCTGCATGCCGGTGATCTCGTTCGTGATCACGTGCACCGTGGCGCTGGACGCCGTGATGTCGATGACTTCCAGGGTCAGCACTTCCGGCGGAGTCGTGTCGGGGACGGCAGGCGTGACGACTTTCGGCTCGGGGGCCGGAGCGTCATTCGCCGTCGTCTCGTCGTCACCGTCCGTCTGCACACCGCAGGCCGGCATGATGACGAGCGCTGCGATCAGTGCCGCGTACTTCGTTACCGATGCGATGTTCATGGAAAACCTCTCCTTGATGGGGTGGGGGAATGTGCCGAGGGATTTGTCCCTCGTGCGTTCAATATAGCACAAAATGGCGATATTGTCAATAAGTGCTGACAAAAATAGCTTGGTTACGGATGAAAAAGACCGCCCGGATGCATCCGGGCGGTCTTGCGTTGTCGTGCGGCTTGTCAGCGCGGTTGCGGTCCCGCTATCCGGACCATCTCTTCATCGGTGATCGCATCTTGATGCAGCAGGTGCGCCGCGATGTCCTCAAGCATTCTCTCCTGTCGCTTCAGCG
>JBEEJS010000108.1:0-3463 GCA_041169025.1 Candidatus Parcubacteria bacterium | reverse complement strand
TCCTGGTCGTCAGCCACGGCGACGTGCTTTGGATGCTCGACACCGCGTTCAAGGGTCTCTCCGAACAGGAGATCTTGGACTGGCCCCACTACAACCACACTGGCCAGTGGCATGAGATGGTCACGCCCCGCAACCTGCCGTTCAACGAGCTCGGCGACGTGGATGTCCACCGCCCGTTCATCGACGACGTCATCGTGGAGTGCGCCGTCTGCAAGAGCGACATGAAGCGCGTCACCGACGTGGTGGATTGCTGGTTCGATTCCGGCGCCATGCCGTACGCGCAGTACCACTATCCGTTCGAGAACGCAGCGCGCATCGATTCCGCCGGCGGCGAACGCGCGTCCAATTTCCCCGCGGACTACATCTCCGAGGCCATCGATCAGACGCGCGGCTGGTTCTACACGCTCCTCGCGGTAGCCACGCTGCTCGGCAAGCCGGCGCCGTACAAGAACGTCATCTGCCTGGGACACATCCAGGACAAGAACGGCAAGAAGATGTCGAAGTCCAAGGGCAACGCCATCGATCCCTTCGAGGCGATGGACAAGTGGGGCGCGGACACCATCCGCTGGTTCTTCTTCACGGTGAACCAGCCTGGTGAGACCAAACGGTATGACGAACGCGCAGTGGAAGAGGTCACCAAGAAGGTGTTCCTCATCCTCTGGAACGTGCTGTCGTACTACCAGATGTTCTCAGCGCCGGGCGCTGCCGCGGTGACCGAACCGCCGAAGCCGCGGAACGCGCTGGACCGCTGGGTGCTGGCAGAGTTCGCCGCGCTCGCGTCGCGCGTGACGCGCGGTTTCGAGTCGTATGACATCGTGGATGCCGCCCGCGCCATGTCCGCCTTCGTGAACGACCTCTCCACCTGGTACGTGCGCCGTTCGCGCGACCGTTTCAAGTCCGGTTCGCCGGAGGAGAAGGCTGATGCGGTGGCCACGCTCGGATACGTGCTGCATGGCCTGTCGCACCTGATGGCGCCCTGCGTGCCATTCCTCGCGGAAGAGCTGTATGCGCAGACGGGCGGGAAGGGGGATTCGGTGCACCTGGAGGAGTGGGTGAAGCAGTCTTCGGTGGATGAGGCACTCCGCACGAGCATGGCGCAGGTCCGCGATGCCGCTTCCGCCGGTCTGGAGAAGCGCGCCGCCGCCAGCATGCCCGTCCGCCAAGCGCTCGCCTCCGCGACCATCACCACCACGGACAAGCACGAGGATTGGATGGATGAGATCCTCAAGGACGAACTCAACGTCTTGGAGGTGAAGTGGGTCTCCGGCGCGTTCGGCGTCGAACTCGACACCGTCCTCACCCCCGAACTCAAGCGCATGGGTGCGGCCCGCGAACTCGTCCGCAACATCAACGACCTCCGCAAGACCTCCGGCCTCACCATCCAGGACCGCATCATCATCAAGTATCAGACCGATTCCGGATTCTGGAACGAGGTGTTCGCGGAGCTGGGCGCGGACGTCACGGCTGGCACGCTGGCCGACGCCGCGGAGAAGGCGGAGCTGGGCGCGGACGCGCGCGCGTTGGAGTTTGACGGCCAGACCGTGAAACTCGGTATACTGAAGGTATGATCGTCACCCTCACCGGAACCGCCGCCCATAAGGACTCCCACCGCGCCATCATCGAGGTGGGCGGTTTGGGATACGAGGTGCACATGAACCCGTCCACGCTGGCGGCGGTGAAGGTGGGCACGGAAGTCCGCGTCTGGATCCATGACAACGTGCGCGAGGATGCGCACGACCTGTACGGGTTCGCCACGCAGCCGGAGCACGCGCTGTTCCTGAAGCTCATCAACATCTCCGGCGTCGGTCCCAAGATGGCGCAGAACATCCTGTCGCTCGGCCCGGTGGCCAAGATCGAGCAGATGATCGAGAAGGCGGACGTGGACTGGCTCACCAGCATCCCCGGCGTCGGCAAGAAGACCGCGCAGAAGATCGTGCTTGAATTGAAAGGCAAGCTTGCCATCGCCGAGGAGGGCGGGGAGAGTGATGAGGTGGTTTCCGCGCTGGTCGGCCTGGGCTACTCCCGCGACCGCGCGCGCGAAGTGGTCGGTGCCACCGCCGGTGCCACGGTGGAGGAGCGGTTGCGCTCGGCCATCAAGCAACTGGGTCGATAGGTACCTGCCTCCTAAGGGACACGTTTATCCTGAAATACGCTGCCCTGGACACAAAGGTGTCCCCAAAGAGGCAGGTACCAACATATGACCGCAATCACGCCGGAAGAACTGGAGTGGGACGCGTTCGCCATTGCCAACGGCGGATGCTTTTTGCAGTCGTGGGGCTGGAGCGAATTCCAGGAATCGCGCGGGCGCAAGGTGTTCCGGATGCGCCTGGGGAAGCCGGATGCGGCGGGCGCCTTGAGCGGGAACGCGGGTGACGCGGTGGCACAGGCGGTGAACGTCACGCATGAGCTGCCGTTCGGCCGGACGTACATCTACATCCCGCGCGGCCCCGTGGTGAAACTGGAAGACGGGCACGCGGATGCCGGTCGCATCCATCTGGAAACGTGCGTCGCCGCGCTCAAACGGAAATCGAAGGAAGAAGGCGCGATTTTCACGCGCGTGGAGTGGCAGTACGTGACCGGCGTCGGCCCGGTGTCACGGGAGGACCTCAAGCGCTGGGGCTTCGTGCAGGCCAAGTCGATGCAACCGTCCGACACCGTCATCATGTACCTCGCGAAGACGGAAGACGAGATGCAGGCCGCCATGCACCAGAAGACGCGCTACAACATCCGCGTGGCGGAGAAGCGCGGCGTGACCGTGCGATACGCGGACCCGTCAAACCCCGAACAATGCGCGCGCGACGTCCGCGACTTCCTCGATATGCTCGCCGAGACCGCCTCGCGCGACGAGTTCCACACGCACGCGCCGGACTACTACCGCGACATGCTTTCCGCGCTTCCCGCCAATGGCGAAGGCGCGCTCAAGATCCGCCTCGCGCTCGCCGAAGTCGACGGCGCACCGGCGGCCGGCGCGCTCATCGCGTCATACGGCGATACCTGGACGTACCTGCACGGCGCATCCGTGGCCGCCAAGCGGCAGGCGATGGCGCCATTCAAACTGCACTGGACCGTCATTCGTGACGCCAAGGCCGCCGGCGCCCGCGCATACGACTTCTGGGGCGTGGCGCCTTCCGATGACGAGAAGCACCCTTGGGCCGGAATCACCCGTTTCAAGACCGGCTTCGGCGGCACCCGCGT
This sequence comes from Candidatus Parcubacteria bacterium, assembly GCA_041169025.1. Lineage (GTDB taxonomy): Bacteria > Patescibacteriota > Patescibacteriia > SG8-24 > SG8-24 > JBEEJS01. The sequence continues at coordinate 268 of JBEEJS010000108.1, read as the reverse complement.
GTCATACCTGGGGGCTTGGGAGTTGCCAGTGGATGCGTTTTGGTATACCCTCTACCGGTACGCGAAGCGTTTCCGCAATCTCTGAACGGTCGAAAACGCCGCGTAACCCAGCGATGAAATCGCATGGCGAGCACCCGTAGTTCAACGGATAGAATGCGAGCCTCCGAAGCTTGAGATCTAAGTTCGATTCTTAGCGGGTGCACCAGAAAAGACCGGGTCCTTGGGGACGCGGTTTTTTCGTCACACCGCGGAAACCGCGGGCATTTCG
>JBEEJS010000107.1:0-6403 GCA_041169025.1 Candidatus Parcubacteria bacterium | reverse complement strand
GATGGTGAGCCTGGTGAGCGTCGTTGCGTGCATTTCGAGTGCCTTTCCTGGAGAGACGTTGAAGAACGAGGCTCGATTATATGCTATCGACCTTTTTTTGTCAAGACCAGTTGCTATGGTTATCCTGTAAGATATCCGCTTCTCACCTTCATTGCCACCACATATGGCCGCACCATTCCTGATTATCGCCTGTTTCTTAAGTCCGTTCTCCGTCTTCCAGGGCGCATTTCTCTCCGCGACGTATTTCATGCTTAGGAGTTTCTTCGGTCAGCGTCGTGCCATGGTTTCAATTTGGCTCGGTACGATCATCCAATGGGTTGCGATCATCAGTTCGTATCGACCGGCGCCCACCAGTGCGTACCCGTTAATGGCCATGGCTGGCTTTCCCGTGAGATTCCCTGTCATCAACGGGTATCTTCACGGAGTCGTTCCGTCGGTCATTGCAGCTGCACCTGCTTTTTTCCTGGACTATGCCGTCACACTTCTCTTGGCCTCGTTCTGTAGCCGACCCATCGTCGACTATGCATTCAGACGTTCGGCGAACGGTCGCCCCACGCTTTTCGTACTCACATCAGTCGCCTACGGATTCATGGCGATCGGTTTTCTTGGCTCTGTCTTGTTGTTGAACTGAGCGTTTCTAGCTGCTCCGGAAATCGCGCTTTTTCTCTCTTCCAGGTAAGCGAAAAAGGACCAGCCCTTTGGCCGGTCCTTTCCGTTTCGAGCCGCGACTTACGCCGCAGCCTCGCCGTCCTTTTCCGCGTCGGCCTTTTCCTCCACCTTCTCTTCCTTCTTCGGCAGACCCTCGGTCAAAGCCTTCAGGGAGAGACCCAAGCGGTGTTGCTCCGGTTCGATGGAGACGATCATGAACTCCTTCTCCTCGCCGACCTTGGCGATCTCGCCCGGATCGGTGACCGGCTTCACGGCCAGCTCGGAGATGTGGGCCAGGCCATGGATGTCCGGGTCCAGTTCGACGAAGAAGCCGAACGGGTTGATCTTGAGGATCTTGCCGGAGACCTTCTGGCCGACCTTGTACTTCTCGGCGACGGCCTTCCACGGGTCCTGGATGAGCTTCTTCATGGAGAGGAAGATCTTGGAGCCCTCGATGCCGATGATCTCGGCCTTCACCGTGGCGCCCACCTTGAGGAGGTCGCGGGGGTGATCGATGCGCTGCCAAGCGATCTCGGAGATGTGCACGAGTCCCTCCAGGATGTCGAACTTCACGAAGGCGCCGAAGTCCGCGAGCGCGGAAACCTCACCTTCGATGATGTCGCCAACCTTGAACTTGGAGATGACGTTCTTCTGCTTCTCCTCCCAGACGGCCTTCTCGGAAACGATGAGCTTCTCTTCGCCCTCGTTCACGTCGATGACGCGCACGTCCATGCCCTTGCCGACGAACAGCTTGAGCTTCTCGAGGATCTTCGCCTTGTCACCGCCCGCCACGCGCGGGTAGTTGTCGGGGGAGAGCTGCGAGACGGGGAGGAAGCCCGCAATGTGGTCGAGCTTCACGAGGAGACCGCCCTTGCTTGCCTCGATGACCTTGGCGGCGATGACTTCTCCGGAGCGGAACAGCTCCTGGATCTTGTCCCACGCCTTGCGGTGACCCGCGAAACGGAAGGAGAGCTCCACGTCGCCGTTCTCGTTCTCGAGGTCCACCACGGTGGCTTCCACCGGGTCGCCGGCCTTCACGTCAGCGAAGATGTGGGACGGATCGGCGATCTCGCGGCCGCGCACGACGCCCGTGCGGTATCCGTCGATGTCGATGCGCACCTCGTTCTTGGAGACGGAGATGACCTTGCCCTTCACCACGTCCGAGGTCTTCGGGATGGTGAGGAACTGCTTGTCCTCGATGAGCGACTTAAAGTCGGTCTTGGTAGCCATATGAAACAAAAAAATCGCTTAACCCCTGCCGGCCATATGGCCCGCGGAGTCCTTTGTGCCATTAACCGACGGCCAAAGGGTGATTTCTGATTCGGGGGGAGTATAGAGGATGTGCGGAATAAGGTCAAGTCTTGGCTGAAATAAGGGAAAAGGCCGCCGGGGAGCGCCACGGAGGCCAATCTGCTATACTCTTCATATATATGTCTCCCGCCCCTGCCAAAATCCACCCCCACCAGTACACCCTGGAGCTGCTCCGTATCGCCATCGACCATCTGCCGCCCACGTTTTCGGCTGCGCGGAAGAAGTCGTTCCTGAAGCGGTTGGAGCGGTATCAGAAGGATGCCGCCGCTCCGTTCGAGGAGATCCGCGAGACCATCGCCGACATCGGCAAGGAATCGTGGGCGGTGCGGAAGGCGTACGAGGAGATGTACGCACGGTACGGTCGCGCTTCGGAGGAGGCGTTCCTTTTGGAGAACCTGGACGAAGGCATCCGCGCCAAGTACGAGAGGTTCATCCATGAGGGCGGGAAGATCAATCACGTGGAGAGCGCGGTGAACCTGGAGCAGCTGCGCGAATCGCCCTTCGAGAAGTATTTCTCGCCGGAAGAGAAGTTCGCCGTCATGCAGGCGCTGCTCGCCGCGCGCGACGCCGCACGCGAGGAAATCAACGGACTGGTGACGGATGCTAAGAAGGACGAATTCGCGCGGCTCACCAAGGAACACAAGATCACGCAGCGCCTCATCGAATCCAAGATAGAGGAACTGCGCGCGCTCGCCGCGGTGTCTCCCAAGTGGAAGCCGGATATCCAAGACCGCATCAACACCATAGAAGAAGGATGGAGCGTGGTGGAGCACGGCGTGTCATTGGACGGACTGGAACGGGAGGCTGAGCATTGGCGGGGGATGCTGGAGGCGTTTTTGCACGCGTAGTCGGACCGCCGCAATCCACGTGTGCGCATGAAAAAATCCCCGGCCATGCAGGCCGGGGATTTCGCGTTCAGGAATGACGTGTCAGGTGACCGGTACCGCGACAGTTGCAATGGCGTGCTCATACGCACCGATCGCGCCGGCGTACGCGCTGCCCTGGAAGTACAGATGCGGCAGTCCGAGCTTCGTGCAGTATGCGGAAAGCCAGTGGCGCAACGCGGGCATCTCATCCACGGAGGTGCCGACGAAGACGATGGGCAGTCCGAATGGCGACCAATCGGGGATCATGCTCATCATGAGCAAATCACGGATCACGTCGGTGGCGACGGCCTTTGCGGCGGAGTTCGCGTCGACGGTAATGCGGCCGCGACGGTCCGGCTTGGCGTTGCCGAAGGTTGCCAGGACGAATTCTCCCTGGAGCGTTCCTTCGAGCGCCGCATACCGGTGTTTCATGAGAAGGTCGCAATGCGCTTCCGGATCGAAGGAGTCTTCGTATGGCGGCAGCGAACCGATGAGCGCCGGAAGCGACCCGCCTCCCAGCGGATTGCCGAACGGGAACGGGACGTTTCCCGCAGTCGAAGCCTTGGTGTAGGACACGCCCGTGCCGATGCCGATGAGCAGGAACGTATCCGGCAGCGGCGCGCTCAGCCTCCGTGCCAGGCTCCGAAGCCCGGCCACCTGCAGGTTGATCTCGCGCGTGAAGGCGTCTCCATCGGGGAGCACGACGGTAAGCTCCGGAAAGGCGCGCGCGGCCTCGGCGAACATCTCCGCACCCACGCCGGTGACACCCACGCGGGCATAGCCGGTCAGGGTGAGGACTTGAGCCATCTCCATAGCCTGGTCCGAGGTGAGCGGACGAACTTCGCTTTCGCCATCGAACAGTTCGAGACGGAGTCCGATGTCCCTGCGTGGTTCCTCGTCCGCGGTCTTGGTGAGCGTGCTGCCGATATCCAATCCAATCGCTTCGAGCATGGTAACCTCTTTCCGTGAAAAGGACGGTTCCAGGATAGCCGCAGGCTGTTCATCCGTCAATGGAGCCATGTTCCACGTATCTTCCCTTTATCCCACCTCGATGTTACCCTAGGAACAACCGATACCCATTCCGAGCCATGCTCGGACGATTTTCAGGGTCAGAACTCCCGGAAAGGCATATATATGATCATCACCTGGCACGGATTTTCCTGTTTCAAGATCCAAGAGACGCGGCAGTCGGGAGAAGTGACCCTCGTCACCGATCCCTTCGAGACCGAAGGCGCCGCAAAGCTGCCGCGCAACCTCGCCGCGGACATCGTCACGGTCAGCCATGACGGCAAGCGGCACAACGCCGTGGATGCGGTCTCGGGCATCGGCGACGGCGAAAAAAACGGCCCGTTCGTCATCACCGGCCCCGGTGAATACGAGGTGAAGGACATGTTCGTCACCGGCGTCCCCACCTTCCATGAGACGGTGGATGACAAGGAGAAGGGGACCGTCACCATGTATCGCATCAACGTGGGAGAGCTGCACATGGTGCACCTGGGAGCGCTCAAACACCCGCTGGACGAGAAATTCATGGAGGACTTCCACGACGTGGACGTGCTGTTCGTGCCGGTCGGCGGCGAAGACGTGCTCACTGCCAAGCAGGCTGCGGCGGTGGTGCAGCAGATCGAACCGCGCATCATCATCCCGATGCACTACAAGAACGGCGACGTGGGAGCGGACCTCGCCACCGTCGAAGCCTTCGTGAAGGCGCTCGGCCTGCCGAAGCCGGAAGTCCTCCCCAAACTGAAACTTTCCAAGAAGGATCTGCCCCAGGATGAGATGCGTCTCGTCCTGCTCGATCCGCAATAGACCGCCATGCCTTCCACCCCTCTCAATCCTGAAGAAGAGGCGCGCCGCAAGGCCGTGACGTCCATGTGGGTCGCCACCGGTCTGACCTTTGCGGTCATCGTCGCGCTGTGGGCGCTGCTCCTGCCGACGATGTTCCGCAGCCTGAAGCCGCTCGAGACGCCCGCCTGGCTGTCCGTGAAAAAGGACGACAGCGCCAAGAGTTTCGATGAGGCGCTCAAGCGTTCCCAGTCCGCGCTCGACGCGTTCGAGAAGCAGACGCAAGAACAGGCCAAGCGCGACAACACGGACGCCGCGGTCGGTCGGATGCGCGACTCGCTCGGAGACGGACAGACCTCCACGACTTCCGGCGCCAACCAGAATTCCGCTGAACCGAAAACGCCATGAAACCCAGCAAGAACAGCAAACAGCCGACCCTTCCCGAGCAGGTGCCCACCGGCAAGCTCACCATCCGGCCCATCAGCCAGGAGGTGCAGGAGTCGTACCTGGACTACGCGATGTCCGTCATCGTCGGACGCGCGCTTCCTGACGTGCGCGACGGCCTGAAGCCGGTGCATCGCCGCGTGCTCTATGCCATGTGGGACACGGGCCTCAAGGCCAACGCCAAGCTTCGCAAATCGGCCACCGTGGTCGGCGAAGTCATGGGTAAGTACCACCCTCACGGCGACCTCGCCATCTATGAATCGCTCGTGCGCATGGCGCAGGACTTCTCCATGCGCAACATCCTGGTCAACGGCCAGGGTAACTTCGGTTCCATGGACGGCGACGGCGCGGCTGCCATGCGTTACACCGAGTGCAAACTGACGGGCCTCGCGGAAGAGGCGCTCCAGGACATCGAAAAGGACACCGTGGCGTTCGCGCCGAACTACGACGGCTCGCATCAGGAACCCACCGTGCTGCCGTCCAAGTTCCCGATGCTCCTGCTCAACGGCACCGTCGGCATCGCCGTCGGCATGGCCACCAACATCCCACCGCACAACCTCGGCGAGCTGTGCGACGCCATCCAGCTTTTGATCGACAACCCGGACTGTTCCATCGCCGACCTCATGCAGCACGTGAAGGGACCGGACTTCCCGACGGGCGGCATCATTTACGACAAGAAGGCCATCGCCGCGGCATACGCCACCGGACGCGGCGGCATCGTCATGCGCGCCAAGACCGAGATCGTGGAGGAGAAGAACGGTTCGTTCCGCATCCTCGTCCATGAGATCCCGTACCAGGTGAACAAGTCCACGCTCATCGAGAAGATCGCCACGCTGGTGCAGGAGAAACGGATCGAAGGCATCCGCGACCTGCGCGACGAATCGTCCAAGGAGGGCGTGCGCATCGTCATCGAACTCAAGAAGGACGCGTATCCCAAGAAGGTGCTCAACAAGCTGTTCCACCTTTCGCAGCTGCAGGAGACCTTCCACGTGAACATGCTGGCGCTCGTCGACGGGCTGCAGCCGCGCGTGCTGAACCTCAAGAGCGTCTTGGAATACCACATCGCCCACCGCGTGGAGGTGGTCCGCCGCCGCACGGAATTCGATCTCGCCAAGGCCAAGGCCCGCGCGCACATCTTGGAGGGTTTGAAAATCGCGCTCGACAACATCGACGCGGTCATCAAGCTGATCCGCGCATCCAAGGACAAGGACGAGGCGAAGGTGAATTTGGTCAAGCGCTTCAAGCTGTCCGAACTGCAGGCACAGGCCATCCTGGACATGCGTCTCCAGCAGCTCGCCAACCTGGAACGCCAGAAGATCGAGGACGAACTGAAGGCGCTCCTCACGCTC
>JBEEJS010000106.1:0-11537 GCA_041169025.1 Candidatus Parcubacteria bacterium | reverse complement strand
AGGAGGAGGCAGCGGTTTCGGGGCGGGCGGGGGCGACACGACTGGTGGCATGATCGGCCGCGATGCTGCGGTCGGCGCCGGACTCGGGGCAGGAGGTGGAACGGGCTTGGGTGCTGGGGGCAGCGCGACTGGTGCCGAAGCGGCAACCGGCTTAGGTGCCGCGGTCGACGCTACTGACACCGCCGCAACAACCGGCGCGGCAGGCTCTTCAATCGGCGCGACCGGGAGGTTGATTGGCGGTTCCACGATTTTGAACGTCGAGGGTGGGGCCGGTGTGGGCGGCGCAGGCGGTGTCACGACCGGCGGCGCGACCGGCGCGGCAGACGGCGGCGATGCGGGCACAACAACGGGCGCCGCAGGCTTCACCGCTCCCCCGCTCACCGCGACCGGCACAGCTTTTGCCGCGGACATGGAAATGACCGGGATGATCTTCGGAGCTGTGGCAGCAGGCGCGGCAGCGGGACGCGTGACATCTTCGAGCCCGGCCTTGCGCAGTAGCGCGCTCACCGATTCGTCGGTGCGCGCCTGTTCGTCGCGGGCGCGGACGTCGGCCTCATTGAGATGCACCTCGGCGCGGGCGGCCACGTGCGCGGTCTTGGCCGCGACGGCGCGGACGAACTCGCCTTTCTTGAAGGCGTTGGCGCGCGTGGAGAGCGTCGACATGACGCGGTCTGCGTCGGCATCGGTCATGCCCATGCCGCCGCTGACGGCGGGCATGGTGAACTTACTCTTGGTCTCAAGCCCGTCGCGCAGGTCGCGGAAATACAGCGAGACCAGCATGCGATAGCGGCGCATGGCGTCATCGCCGGCGATGCCGGATGCGGTTTCCTCTATGGCGGAGGCGACGGCGTCATCCAGCGTGGAGGCGGACGTCACCGACTGCGCAAACGTCTCCGGCGCATCGGCGGCGATCATCGCGATTTCCTTGGCTTCCTGCGCGGTCTGCGCTTGCAGATCATCCTTTGCCGAGGCAGGCGCACCGATGGTGGCTGCTTGTGTCGCCGTCGGAGCAGCGGCATGCATCGCGCCGGAAAAACGCGAAGTGAGCTCGCGTACGGTCTTTTCACGGAGCTCGCGCGCTTTTTGTTCGGCTGCCGCGCGTTCCGCTTGGGCGGCGGCGGTGTCCTCCGTGATCTTCGCCATGTCCTTGGCGATGCCGCGCGCGGACGCGATGAGCTCCGCGGATTGCTCCGGCGTGAATCCGAGGCCGCCGGTCTTCGATGGGCGCGTCAGGGTATCAAGCGTCTCTGCTTCGTCGCGGACGTCCTTCATGAACGCGACCAACGCGGACTCCAACCGCTTGCGCTGCACCGCGTCATTCGCGGCGATCCCGCTGCTCTCCATCACGCGGCCGACCGCGACCGTGGTGGCGTCCTCCGGCGCCGGAGGAACCTCCAAGAACTCCTCGCCGTGGAGGTCATGATAAATGGAGACCTGCTTCTCGAGGAGATCGGCGACGTCCACCAGGAGTTCGCTCCAGAGATCGCCCTGCAGGTCGAGCGCCGCGTCGTAATCCAAACCGGCGCGGTCGCTCAACTCCTCGGCGACATCCTCGTCGGCGATCTTTCCGATCGCGATGTCGCGGACGACGGCGCGGAACTTCGCCGTAGCGTCCGGGGAAAGCGAGTAGCGCTCGGCGAGCCCCTTCAGCTTCACGTCCGTTTCAGGCGAGCCGAAGAATACCCTTAGCTCGGGATCGACCCATTCGTCATCAGTGAAGGTAAACTGGGCTGCGGCCATAGGCGTGCGCCCTCATCAGACTTGTTTCGTAAGCTTCTCGATCTGACTCTTGATGGAGGCGGCTTCCGCTGCCACCGTCGGACTGAACGTCTTCACTTTCTTCAAGTCGCGCAGACGGTCCTGGAGATTCTGCAAGGAGTCATGGACTTCCTGGGACAGCATGTCCCCCGCTTCCTTCACGAGGCGAGAAGCCGCACCCTGACCCTGCGAAGCGGCCTTGCGGATGGCGATCATTTTTTCCTCGTCCGTGCCGATGCCCGCCGCGGCATCAAAGCCGTTCTTCGCCGCGGAAAGTCCGGTGCGTCCGGTGCTGAAGGTGCGATCGACGGCGGCGCGGGCCTTGGGATCGAGCTTGCCGAACCAGGTGGAAGCGCCCATGGCTTCTTCCATCGCGAGGGTCGCGGCTTTCAGGCGGTTCTCGATCTCCTTGGCATCGATCGCAGGGTTGCTCGCGATGGCATCAATGTCCTTGGCGATGCTGCTCTTGAAGACGATCTCGTCGTTGGCGATCGCGGCGCCGTTCTCATCGGTGAGTCCGATTTCCGATTGGTCATTGGCCTTGAGCGCTGCGGCGCTGAGTGCGATCTGGATGTTGCCGATCTCCGCCTTGGCCTGCGCCGCGGTCATGCCGCCGGCGACCTTGGCCTGGAGGTTGCGAAGATCCTGGACCAACCCTTCGCCCTGACCGCTATTCGCAAGCAACTGCCCCGCCGCGCGATCGATTGGCGGCGCGGCGAACTTGCCGGCCTTTGCGACGCCGACGCGCGCCTCGACGCGCTTGCCTTCGGCCTTGGAGACGATCGGATCACTGATGGCCTTGGTGAGCGCCTGTCCGGTAAGTTCGAGGTACTTATCGGCGAGGGCTGCTTTCTTCTTCGCATCCTTCTCGTAGTTCGCGGCAAGGACGAGCGCGGATTCCACGTCTTTCTTCACCTTATCCTTGAAGATCGGCTTCCCCTTGCTGTCATTCTCGTCATAGGATTTCTTGTCGAGCGCGAGCAGGTAGTCACTGACCGCTTCGCGTTTCAGCTTGCCATCCACCGTAGGCTGCGCATCATCGTTGATGCCATTGAAGAACTCGGCCTTCTTCCGCGTGTCATACATCTTCTCGATCAGCTTCTTCGCGTCATCCGGCTTCTCGATCATGGCGTCCTCGTCGCCCTTTTCCTTGAGCGCGGCGCGGACCATCTTCTCGAAGTCCGAGGAGCCGCCGACGGACCCCACCATGCCCTTGAGCGCCGCGCCCTTGCCCTTGAGCGAATCGTCGCCTTTTTTCGCGAGCGCGAGCATCGCCTGCTGGCGTTCCATCTGGCTGGCGCCGGAGTCGTTCATGATCTTCTTGAGCTGGTCCGGCTTGTACTTCTTCTTGTCCATCGTCGCCACGCCCTCCTCGATCATCTTCTTCTCGAGCGCGGAGGCGGCGTCGTATTGGCCGGTGGCGCGGAGCGCGGCCAGGTCGCTCTTGGCGAGCTTCGCCTTGCGCGCGTCCTCGCTGAAGAGCGTGCTTCCTTTGATGGTCTTTGCCAGCTTGGTATCACCCATGTATTGCGCGCCAGCCTTTCCCATGGATGCCAGCGAGATGTTCTGGCCGCCGGACCGCCAAATGGGCGCGTTCAGGGCGAGCGAACCCGCGGACTTCGCCAGACGAGTCCCGACATGCTTCGCGCTGGACACCAGGCCCTTCGCCCGTTTGCCGGTATCCCCCGCCATCTGTTCGGCCAAACGGAGGCCGTAGATGAGCATGATGGTGGCCAGCATGAAGCTGAGCATTTCCGAACCGTCCCAGGCCTTGCTCTGCGCGGCGCCCACGGCATTGACGTTCGGGGCGGCCATGCCCTGCATCTGCTGGTTGCCGGAGACGGTAGCGAACGTCAGCCAGAGGAAGAACGCGGCGAGCGGCCCGTAGACGAGCTGCTCCATGAGCATCCCCCACCATTTGCCGAACGCGCCTTCCTGACCGGGCACTGCCCGAAGGAAGAACGCCATCGGCGAGACGACGGTGAGCATCCAGATCTTCACCGCGCGCACGAGTAGCGAGACGGTCATGTAGACGATGGCGGCGAAGGAAATGAGCAGCATGAACAGTCCCAGCAGCAGCGACACGACGATGTTGAAGGCGATCTCGACGCCGGTGTCCTGACTCACCGTATCCGTCGTCGGCTTGATGTCCATGATCTTGTTCAGCTTGAACATGTCGGCGATGTTGCCCGCGGCGATTTCCTTGAACCCGATGACGAACGTCAGCATCACCACCTGCGAGAAATCGACGAGCACGCCCACGATGGTACGGGAGAAGTTGATGATGATGGCGGCAATGAGCAGCTTGTTGATGGCGCCGTTCTTGTAGTTGTACTTGGCATGGCCGAAGAGCGTACCGAAGGAAATGGCGAGCAGCGCAATGACGAAGAACAGGTTGGTGACGTCACGCACCACGGACCATCCACGGATGACCGCGGCGGAAGTGACGAAATCGTTATATGACGCGGCGGACAGGAAGATGCCGATCATGAAGACCAGCAGCTGCGACACGAAACCGACCAGTACCTGCAGGATGCGGCCAATGAAGAGGAGGATGAAGGAGAAGACGGACGACGTGGCGGAGGCGACTTTCTCCTTGGCTTGCGTGGCGCCTTGGGAGTAGGCGCTGTCCTTTTCGATCGGGGTGCCATTGATTCCTTGCGTGGCCCGCCCGGTGGCATCCCCGTATTGGCTGGCATCCTGCGCATGCGTCACCTGCGCGCCAGCGGCCAAGAAACCCGAGGCGGCGACAATGACCGCCATTCCGAACAACGCAAACCGCCTGCCTTCGTTCCGGAACCAGGCAAGGAATTTCGCTGTTGTCTGCCGCAAAAAGCGTTTCATGTCGGGGACATGGGTATGTCCTGATGATAGCACGTTTAAGGTGGGGGTCCCAAGAGGTGGGGTGTGGGGAAACGGTGGCTTTTTGACATGTGAAAAGCCCCTACCGCGAGATGCGATAGGGGCCTTAGAGCGTGGGTCACTTGGCTGGGGTCGGTGCAACGTCCTTGCATCCATTGAGGTCGGGATACCCGGGAGCGTGCGTCGCGCCCGGACGACAGATGCCGTATCCCCACCCGGTGGAGAAATAAGACACTTTGCCACCGACGACGACTTCCGCACCCTTGGTGTCCAGTTCGACCTGACACCACATCATGGTGTAAGTGCCGGCTTCGCTGCCTTTGATGAGGGCTTGATCCTTTGCCGTGCAGAGCGCTGCATCGACTTCGGGATACTCGAGAACGGGCTTGCCGTCCTTCATGAGACGGCCGTCGTCGCGGGACACGCCAGTGTCGTTGTTCGTCTTCATGTCGCTGGGGGACGGTTCGCCCGCACCACCGCACGCCACGACGAGGACCGCAACCAGAACCAGACCGGAAACCTTGGAAAACGTGTTCATTGTCAATCTCCTGTTGAGTCGTTCGCACCTTCGGGTGCCGTATTGATTCGCACCACCCGGTGCTTGATCGTGTCAAAACAGTATCACGAATTCGTCATTTTGTCAAGAGTCTATGACATTATGGATTTCTCGGTGCAAAAAAGCCCCCTTCATGAGGGGCTTTTTTGGCTACATTGAGCTACGGAGCTACCTTCACCACGATCTCCCCGGCGAAGGGGGTCCACGATTGCCAGCTCTTCGGATCGTCGCTGTTGTACGGCGAGCTGCACGAACCGCCGCTGTCGAAATTCCGAGGGTCCGCGTTGAGACATGTACCGTTCGGCCCGCCTTGGCAGCGCCCGTTGCACTGCCCCCAGTTATCGACGATGCGCACTCGCGGCTGGAAGACGCAGGAGTTTCCGGACTTGCACGGATACCCTTGCGACGGACCGCAGAACGGCAGCGAGGAAAGCAGGGCGGCGCTGCAGGAATAGACCTTGTTCACGGAGAAGTAGTCGGTCTCGCAGGAATCCTGCGTGCGGCCGTCCTCGTTCGAGGGATCGTTGCACGGCGATTGGCCGTTGCATTGGCCGGTCTTCGGATCCGTGACGCAGCCGCGGTGGTTCTTGTAGAATCCCGGCGCGTCGATCGGATCGGATTGGTCGCCGAAGTCGACGTACTTCTTGCGGATCGGCATGTGATTCGGATCGGCCGATGCGTAGAAGCCGATGACGGCACGGAGGCGACCGGTACCGGAAACGTTCCCGCTCGTAAGCCCGTTCACCGAAATCCCGTTCTGCGAGCCTTCCGGGCAACCGACGGTACCGGCGCACGCGGAGGTGTTCACCGGATGAACGACCGGCGCGGTATCGAGGGTTACCCAATCCGCACGGCTATCCCAACCGGTAAGTGCGTCAGACGACCGGAAATGGTCGGCGTTGTCTTTTGCCGTTGAGTACGTGTTTTTCGCGATCCTGCTCGTGCCGTCGAAGTCGGCCCCATACAGGCCCCAACCGACTACGAACAATTGCCCCAGGTTCTTCTTGGCCATGTCATCGGCGGCGAAGCCCTGCTTCTTCCATTCGTCAGGCGCCTTGTAGAGGCCGTCCTTCCCGCTGCCGCAATCCCCCGTGCACGCGTACGGGATGCCCGCGCCGGTGTTGCCGCTGTCGAATTGGAACGAGGCGTCGTTTCCGGTATTCGCGTCGTATTTCGTGGTCGCGTTCACGAAGTCGGAGCCGCCATCGGATTCCCAGATGGGAAGCGGGTAATCGCCCTTGTCCTTGCTGGATGCGTCACCGGTGACGAAGGTGATGACGGATGACGTCACGGAGTCGGTCGCGGCCGTGATGCGGCCGAAGGGGTTCTGGGAAACCGGCGTCTTCTGATCCTGGACGAACGCGCGCTGCGAGTCATGCGCCAGATCAAAACCGGGCAGTGCCAGGCCACGGCGCAGCCTGTCGGTCCAGGCGACGCTCGGCAGTTCGGTGTTCGCCTTGTCATTGACGAGCGCGATGGTGCTGCAGGTCTCGCGGAAATCGGCATCCAGCTGCACGACGAAATTCGGACAATCGTTGCCGAAAGCGCCGCCGCAGACGTCATCGTGGTTGAGCGAAACGACGTCGAAGCCGACGAGTTTGTTGTTACTCCACTTCGCGCGGACGCAGAGATGCGCGGGATCGTTGTCGTCGCCGGCGTTGCTCACCGGCGCGGCGCCCCATTCGCAATCACCGAGGTTCATGTTCGACTTGTACTTCGTGCCGGGTTCCGGCTTGCTGTGCACGGTCTTGCTGTCGTTGTACGTCCAGGCGAACTGCCACCCGTTCTGCTCAGTAAGCCGCAGGTCGAGCAACGAACCTTCGCCGAGCGCCTCGTTGGAGAAACCCGCATCGATTCGCAGGTGCAGATCGGCGATCTGGTCCTTCGTGATGACGGGCGAGGAGTTGTAGACGATGGTATTGGTCTGCAGTTCCATGTTGGAATTCCGGAACCATCCGTTCGCCGGACTCCCGTCGCCGCGCTGACCGCTGAAATTCCACTGATCGACGATTATCTTCGCGTAATCGCCGTCCGCGTCCTTGTTGCCTGCGGCGACGGCGCAATAGACGTAATCGGTGTCGATCGGCGCAAATCCGGCGGAGCGGTTCTGCTGATTCAGGTCTTCGGCGCCGGAGATGCGATCGACCGGATACCACAGGTTGCAGGCGAAGCGGTTCGCGTCGCCGCCGACGCTGAACGACGAGTCGGGGTCGAGGCAGAGCCCCTCCCAACCGAGGACGGACGTCGATTTGGTGGCTGCCGAGCAGACGCCGCCGTCCGCTTGGACGCAATCGTCCTTCACCTTGTCCATGCTGCATTTCTTGCCTTCGTTCGGACCGCCGACGCAGATGTTCGGCTCAACCGCGACGCCGTCGTCATGGATGGTGCTGTAGAACCGCGTCGTCAATCCGCCCTTCCCGTACCCGTACCTCGTGTACGAGCAATCGCAATCGAAACCGGGCTGACAGAAATTCGCCGACTTGAACGCCGACTTGAATTGCGTTGGTTGTCCGGCGGAATCGAAGCCGGTGGCAACGTCCTTCGCGTTATACGGTGCGTCCTCCTCCGGATATCCGCGGCACTGGCTGGCGTTATCCGTGGCACCCGTGATAGGACCGCCGGCGAGGTCGCCGTAGCAAAGGCCTCCGCCGCAGACCTGGCCGGTAGCGCAATCGCCGTCCACCTTGCAGCGCTTGCTCGGATCGGTCGCGACGCCGTACAGCCGCTTGGAAGGGTTGTCATCGTTCTTCGCCAGTGCCACGTACTGCACCGGATATTTGCCTGGCAGGCTGTAGCCGGAGTATTCGAGGCCCGCATACGTCACGTCGCGCGACGCGTACGCCTGCTGATCGAGCTTGACCAGCGGGTCCGTGGACCACACGCCGCATTCCTGCGACTCCCCTACCTTACGCTGCTCTTGGCAGGAATCCACGCTGATGCAGACGCTCTTCCACTTGCCGAGCGAGGCGTCCCAGACGGATTCCGTGGCATCGCACTGCAGCCATTCCGCGCACTCGCGGTCGCGGCGCACCTTGATGACGAGGTTGGTGTCGTTCTTGGAAAGGTCGTGCACGCATTGACCGCCGCTGCAGAAGTTGCCCGGCTGACCGGAGCAGGCCTGACCGTTCCTGGCACCGCCGACGCAAACGTCGGTCACCGTGACGCACGATTCGCCCTTTCCGCCGTTGCAGTCGGCGTCAGCGGAACAACCGCTGCCGTAGGTGATATCGCCCTTGCAGCTCTCGCCGTTCGCGCACTGGCCGTCGCCGCCGCAGGGCACATGCGAACCGGAGCCGTTCCCGCTCACGCACATGCCGTTCATCACGCCGGAGCAGCGCTTCTCGCACTCCGCGGCGCGCGGGTCGGCATCGCAATCGACGGGGGCGACCTTGCCGCCGCTCACGTCATGGTTGCTCTTCTGGTACGTGGCGTAAGTAGCGAAGCGCTTCACCGTGTCATCGGCGCGGTTGAACAGCACGCAACCGTTCTCCAGCGAGGCCGAGCCGCCGCAGGATTGGAGATCGATCTTGTTGTTCATCAGGTAGTAGTACGGCTGGCCGTCCGGATTGGCAGCGGACGTCTGCGCCGGATCGGTGAACTCCGTGCAGCGGTCGCTGTCAGGCGCGCAGAGGCCGGCCCAGCCGCCGCCGACGGCGCTGAACGCCGGGTCGTCGTTCTTCGCGATGTCATACGTTTCCCCGTTCTTGAGCAGGTTCGCGTAGCACGGCACGTCCGCACCGCTCGCACTCGTGCGGAACCAACCGGAGCGCTGCTGGCCGCCGATGGACACGCCCTCCTTGTATTGGCAGGTCTGGTTGCCCGGGTTCTTGAAGTACAGCGCGCCATCGGAAGCGGAGAACGCTTCGCAACGCTGCGCGTTCGCCAGGCAGAGCGTGGTGCCATATGTCGACGGGAGATCGCGGACCGCCTTGGGCGTGAAGCCGTCGTTCTGCGCGGCATTGAACGTGGCGGTACAGGTCTTGGCACCGCGCGCCACGGTGCAGTTCACTCCGCTCACCGTACAGGTGCAGGAATTGTTGCCGCAGATGCCGTTCGCGGCGGCGCCGTTCGCGTTCGGCGTCAGCGTGCACACCTTCTCGAAGGTCTGCTTCTCCACGCCAGTCGCGGTGCAACCGATGGCCTCCGCCGTACAAGCGGCGGTCGCGCTCGGAACGAGGTACAGCTTGCGGTCCGCGGAGAGGGCAACGACGTCGGCATTGCCAGCCGCCATGTCCGGATCGGTCATGCGGTCGGATTCGAAGCGGCAGGTGGTCTCGCCCTTGGGTACGCGGCAGACGTCGCCAAGCACGACCGGCGGGAGACCGGATTCGGAGGCGATGACGTTCTTGACGTCGTAGTCGCACGGGCAGTTACCGCCAGCGCAGGCCGCCGGCAGGGTGCAGACCGCGTTCCAGGTGTGCGCGTACGGATCCGCCACGGAGTTGCGCGTGTCCGAGAACGCCTGGCAACCGATGGCCTTCTCGCGGCACAGGTTGGAGAACGAGCGCAGCGTCTTGGCGTTGCCGTCGGGCGTGACGTACGCCTTGCAGCCGAGCATCTCTTGCGGGGACGGCGCGCCGTCGGCGGTCTGATCGCACGCGAGCGGCGTCTTCCAGGAATCGCGGACGACGTAGATGTTGTCCTGGACCTCCTTGAGGGTGACGTTGTCGAAGAACGCGTCAGTGCCGCCGGATTTCTTCATGAGCAGCTGCACGTTCGTGCCCCAGGCCGGACTCTGATTGACGGGCGCATTGACCGGACCGAACGCGTACTGCTTCCAGTCGGTGGTCAGCGTTCCCGCCGTTGCAGGCACGGGGAAAGCGATGTCCTTGGAGCCGGCAAAGGCGACGGAGACGGCGCCGGAGCCGCGCGCCCAGAAGAGGATGGAGTAGCTGCGGCCTTCCGCGACGAGACCGGAAACATCCCTTGCGATGGCGCCGGTGCCGGAGATCTTGATGGAGTGGCCGCCAACGACGACCGATTCCGGCGACTGCGCGCCGCCCTGCCAGTTGCCCGTGCCGGATTCGAAGGTATCGGAAACCACTGCGCGCTCGTTGCCCGCGGCGTTGCCCTTGTACGGCCGGCAACCGCTCGCCTTGTCGCTGCATTGCTGCGAGAGACCGGCATCGGCGGCGTAGACGCATTGTCCCTGCGCGGCGTTCCACTTGCCGTTGGACTTGTCGCAATCATCAAGCGTGGACGCCGTGATGCGGTAGTCGGTGCAGGCGGCGGAGAGGACGACCGTCTTGGAGTACAGGCGGTAGTGGCGATTGCCGGCGGCATCGTAGAACTCGCGGCAATCGAAGTTGCCGCCATCGACGTCATCGCGGGTGCAGATGCCGGTCATGTCGGTTCCTGCGCCGGTATCCTTGCTCAAACATGCGCCAGTCTTCCCATCCATGCGCGTGCAGGGCGCGAATCCGGCGTTGCCGGCGGCGCCATTCGCCGTCACGTCGTTCACGGAAGAACCGACGGTCGCCGCGGACTTCTTCAGGTTCCAGACCTTGAGCTGGAATCCGGTGGTGTCGCTTCCCTCCCAGCTATAGAACACGGTATCGGGGTCGTTGGACGGCTTCTCGCAAGAGCGGAGCGCGGAGAAGTAGGATCGCTTTTCCGTGGCGACATCCGTGAATTCCGAACAGCCCGATTCCGCCGCGCTGCATTGCGTGGCCGTGGACGGGATGAAGAACACGGGGAATTTCTCGCCGTCGAAACCGGTGGCCTCCTGCTTGAAGGTATCGTAACCGGCGCATTGCGACGGACATGCATCCTGCGGACCGGCGATGGCGGGCACGGAGGGGTCGCCGTTGAGCGGCGCGTAGCTGTCGCAACCCACTTCGTTTTCGCGGCAGAAGCCGGCGTAGTTGGCGCACTCCTGCGCATCGCTCGCTTCCCCGGTGCAATGCAGGTAGTCCGGGGCGAGCTTGAGATCCTGCTGGGTGCCGGCGTTGTACTGGTCATGGAACGCGGTTGCGGTGCCGCCCTCTTCGATCTGCACGTCATCAGCGTACGTCACCGTCGTCTTGTCGGTCGTGCCGTCCGCGTCACCATACGCGCCAAGCTCGATGGACATCTTGGCGATGGACGCGTTCTTCACCTGGAAGGTGCAGGCAGCGCGGACGCCGCGCGATTTGGCCGCCTTCGTGCCGGTGAATTCCACCGCGACGATGCTGCCCGTGGGCGCGCCGTTAGTGACGAGGTCGCAATCGCCGTTCGCGACGGGATTCCCCGTGCCGCCGGTGAAGTCCGCGGGAAGCGTCGTGACATCGCCGGACCCGAGGGTCATGGCACGGCCGCCCTTGTCGTAGAATTCGATGTGATAGAAACCGCGCACGTCAGCCTTCCCGGACGTGAAGGTCAC
>JBEEJS010000105.1:0-2642 GCA_041169025.1 Candidatus Parcubacteria bacterium | reverse complement strand
CGCAAGGCGGCGTGGCGCAGAGCGACGTGCTCTGGCTCTTCACCGTGCCGCCGGCCTTCTATCACCTCTGCGGCCGCAAGACGGGCACGTGGATGAACGGCATCTTCTACGCCTGCGTGCTCGCCGTCGTGCCCGCGAACATGCTCGGCTTCTTTCCCACGCCGTACGGCGCGCTCTTCATGTCGCAGGTCTGGCTCGCGTTGGCGCTGCTCATCGTGATGGCGTATTTCGCGGAGGCGGCGCAGGACCGGTTCCGCGCCACCATCGCCGCGCAGAAGGAGGACCTCCGCGTCATCCTGGGCACCATGCCCGTCGGCGTCGTCGTCCTTGATGCCGAAAGCGCGAAGGTCTCCCTCGCCAACGACGCCGCGTCGCGGCTGCTTGGCCGCGCAGTCGACGAATCCGTCGTGGCATCCGCGTTGGCGACGGACTTCTCCCTGGTCAAGGAGGACGGAGCGCCGTTCGCGAATGCCGAGCTTCCCGTGGTACGCGCGCTGCGGAAAGGCGTGGCTTCGTCCGTGGCGGGAGTGTTCATCGCCAAACGCGACGGCACCAAACGGGCGCTTCGCATGGTCGGTGCGCCGGTGCGGGACGATCAGGGCGGGGTACGCGCCGCGGTGGGCGTCATCGAGGACATGACCAAGGAACACGAGATCGATCAGATGAAGAACGAATTCGTATCGCTGGCGTCGCATCAGCTCAAGTCACCGCTCACCAGCGTGACCTGGGCGGTGGAGACGCTGCTGGATGACGCCACGGGGCCGTTGAATCATGAGCAGCGCAACGTCACGACGCAGGCGCATGAGATCCTGCGCGGCATGCAGACGCTCGTGTCGGATCTCTTGGACGTGTCCCGCATCGAGACGGGCCGGAAATTCGATCTGCGCATGACCGACGTGGACGTGGCGGCGCTGGGACGCGACGTCATCAGGACGCAGGCGGCCTTCGCGCAGCGGTCGATCGTCACCGTCGTCGACGCGCTTCCGTCATCGCTCATGGCTACGGCAGACGCGGACAAGCTTCGCGAGGTGTTCATGAACCTCGTGTCGAACGCGATCAAGTATTCCAAGCACGGCGGCACGGTCACGGTATCCGCGTTCGATGGCCCCAAAGGGACCGTGGGCATCGCCTTCAAGGACGATGGCGTGGGCATCCCGGCCGCGTCATACGACCGCGTCTTCCAGAAATTCTACCGCGCCCCCAACGTGGCGGAGGCCATTGAGGGCACCGGTCTCGGCCTGTACATCGTGAAGGCCATCGTGGAGAAGCATGGCGGGCACGTCTGGTTCGAATCGGCGGAGGGGAAAGGGACCACCTTCTTCGTGACGTTGCCGACGGCCGACGCCTCCGGCGCAACAGGAGACGTCTAGGCATGCGAAACGGCCCTCCGCACGTGGGCCGTTTTTCGTACGCATGCGCGAATCCCACGTTGACCTGAGGCCCGTTTCCTGCTATCTTCCGCGTGATGCTTGGCATCAAGGAGGGGGACATGACACGGATCCATCTGTGGCGGAACGAGAACGGGGAACAGGTCATGATCAAGGAAGTCGGCGTCGATCAGCTCGGCGCTGGCGACGTCATCCGCGTACGCCTGTACGAGGGGTCGTCCGGTGAGTTGTTCGCGTCTCCGGTACGAAACATGGACGCCCACGCCATGGTCGGGCAGGACGTCGTCATCGCGCGCATCGAGGATGCCGTGATGCCATGCAACGGCCGCTGCCAATCCGCCACGGCGCGTATTGCCGTGAGCGGAACAGGCGACTGTTTCACCCTCGCTCATGCGGAGTACTGGCGGGTCGGAGAACCGGGTGCCGGTTCGCAATTCACGCCAGAACCGCACTACGAGGAGGAGGACGAGCTCAAATTAGCCCGGCATGCGCTACCGCCACCGGGGATGACGGCGCAACCGCGACCGGATCTCCTTCGGGAAGCGCGAACGGAGAACCTCAGGCTCGATGAGCTTGAAGAGGGCCTCATGACATGGTGATTCCGACGAACGGTCCGCCTCTGGCGGGCCGTTTTTTCTTCCCCGGCCGCCAAGCGATTGACAGAAACGCGTAATCTATGCTATATAGAGGTATCGCAGCGGAGCCTCCGGGCTAGACCCCAGGAGGATTTTTATACCGCTGGCCGCCTCAAACCGCGGCTGTAACGCATGCCGCCCGCGGCCTCCTGAACACCACTATGGAAATCCGAAACGTCGCCATCATCGCCCACGTCGACCACGGCAAGACCACCCTGGTCGATGCCTTGCTTCGCCAGTCCCACTCCCTGAAAGCCAAGGAAGGCGGCAGCGGCGACCTCATGATGGACAGCAATGACCTGGAACGCGAGCGTGGCATCACCATTTTCTCGAAGAACGCTGCCGTTGAATTCGGCGGCGTGAAGATCAACATCATCGACACCCCCGGACACGCCGACTTCGGCGGCGAGGTGGAACGCATCATGCGCATGGTGGACGGCGCCATTTTGCTCGTGGACGCCAAGGAAGGCCCGATGCCGCAGACGAAGTTCGTGCTGCGCAAGGCGCTCCAGGCCGGCCACAAGATCATCGTCGTCATCAACAAGATCGACAAGCCGGAAGCGCGCATCGATTGGGTCCTCGACAAGACCTTCGATCTCTTCGTGGAGCTCGGCGCCAC
>JBEEJS010000104.1:0-14000 GCA_041169025.1 Candidatus Parcubacteria bacterium | reverse complement strand
ATGTTTACGAAAGAAAAATTTAACTCCGGAAAATTGTATCGTGGTACAGTGTTTACCGACGATGGAGTCGGGCGATGACGTTTGGCGAACGGCTTTGGAAAAAATGGGTGTACTGGAGGTCCGGCAGGTTTCAAAAAAACAGGGTAACGAAAATGAAATTGCAGCAGAAGGGGGGCTTCAATTAGGGTTTCTGTCAGCAAAAGGAACGGGCACCCTGAAGGAGTCATTTGATGATGACATAGTGAGAGAGCCGGTTACTTCGGATGATCACCTAGCGAGACTTGCTAAGGAGTTACGGGAAAAAAACAAGAGACTTGTTCTGGAGGATTTTCATTATCTACCTGAATCGTCGCGATTTGCGGTGGCGTTTGGTTTGAAAGCACTTTACGAAGAAAATGCGTACGCGATAGTGGTGGGAGTATGGTCCGAACAGAATCTGATCACGTTTTATAATGGAGATTTGACTGGTCGAATAGAAGAAGTAAATCTTACTTGGGAAGAAAACGAGCTAAATCAAGTCTTGTCACAAGGTGAAGGTGCATTAAATATCGAATTTGCACCGGGGTTGCGACAACAGCTTGTAGAGTCGTCTTTTTTCAACGTCGGACTACTACAGCGATTGGCGGGGAAGGTGTGCATTGATGCAGAAATTTTTGAGAGCCAAGATTCGAAAATAATAATATCTGACATCGAACTTCTTAAAAGTGCCAGGAAGCAAATTGTCAATGATATTAGGCAGCGCTATACACGCATTGCGGGCGTATTTAAGGATGGTATGCGAGAGGGCGCAGAGCTCCATCTATATGGAAGGATATATAATGAATTGATTGAGGCACCCGAAACGGAACTTATCTCGGGAGTTCCACTCCCATCGTTGCTGGAGCGAATTCAGAGGAATTCGACTCAGATGATTAGACAGTCGGATTTGACACAGTCCCTAGAGAGAATAGAAAAATTGCAGGCGCGCCGCTCCATCACGCCATTGCTCGTCTCTTACAGCACGAGCCTGCGTCAATTATTCTTGAACGATCGTGAATTCTTATTTTATAGAAAATACAGTGGCGATGATTTGACGGACCTCAAGGTTTCTTTCGAGACAAAATCCGGTGAACAGGGCTCATTAACATGAGTACCCCCTTCATCCACCTCCACGTCCACAGCCACTATAGCCTCCTCAAAGCCCTCCCCAAGCTTGATGAGCTGGTTAAGGCTGCCAAAGCCCAAGGCATGGACGCCGTGGCGGTCACCGATTACGGCGCCACCTACTCTTTCATCGAATTCATCCAGGAGTGCCAGAAGAAGGAAATCAAGCCCATCCTGGGCCAGTGCGCGTACATCGCCCCGTTCAAGCATACGGACAAGCGCCCGCGCATCGACGACAAGCCGTCCCAGCTCGTCCTCCTCTGCGAGACCATGGAGGGCTACAAGAACCTCCTCAAGCTGACCACCAAGGCCAGCATCGACGGCTTCTACTACTACCCCCGCATGGACAAGGACCTGCTGCGGGAGCACGCCAAGGGCCTCATCGCCCTCTCTGGCGGCATGAAAGGGGAGATCTGCAAGGCGCTCGCCATGGACGAGTTCGGCAAGGCGGAGGCCATCGCGCGCGAGTACGAGGAGATTTTCGGCAAGAATAACTTCTTCCTCGAACTCCAAGACCACCCGGAACTGGACGAGGTGCAGACCTGCAACCGCGGGCTCATCGAGCTCGCCAAGATCACCGGCATCGGACTGGTGGCCACCAAGGACGTGCACTACATGAAGCCCGACGATCGCGAGGCGCACGACGTCCTTACCTGCATCGGCGACGGCAAGACGCTGGACGACGAGCGCCGCGCGCGCATGACGGACGCGGACTACTCCTTCGTGTCGTCAGAACACATGGAGAAGGCCTTTGCGCACGTGCCGGAAGCGATTGCCAACACGCGCCGCATCGCGGACCGCTGCAACGTGCAATTGGAACTCGGCAAATGGAATTTTGCCAACATCCAGATTCCTGAAGGCACTACCTACGACTCCGAACTCCGCCGCATGGCGTACGAGGGCGCGGCGCGGCGCGTGGGGGAAATCACACCGGAAGTGAAGGAGCGCCTGGAATACGAACTCGACATCATCACCAAGAAGGGCTACTCGCCGTACTTCTTGGTCGTTTCCGATTACATCCGCTGGGCCGCGTCGCAGAAGATCATCACCACTACGCGTGGCAGCGCCGCCGGCAGCCTGGTTTCGTATTGCATCGACATCGTCCCGGTGAACCCGCTCACCTACAAGCTCCCGTTTGAGCGCTTCCTCAACCCCTTCCGCCCCTCGCCGCCGGATATCGACGGCGACTTCGAGGACACGCGGCGCGACGAAGTCATCAAGTACGTCACGGAGAAATACGGCAAGGATCACGTGGCGCAGATCGGCACCTTCGGGACGTTGGCCGCGCGCGGCAGCGTGCGCGACGTGGGCCGCGTGCTCGATCTCCCGTATGCCGTCTGCGACCGCATGTCCAAGATGATCCCCATGGGTTCGCAGGGCTTCCCCATGACCATCGCGCATGCCATAGAGACCACGCCGGAGATCCGCGACGAGATCGCCAGGGACCCGCAGATCGGGCGGCTGTTCGCGCTCGCCCAGAAAGTGGAAGGCGGCGCGCGCCACGTGTCCGTGCATGCCGCGGGCGTCGTGATCGCCGACAAGCCGCTCACCGAATACACCGCGCTCCAGAAGGAATCCGGTGGCGAGAAGCTGATCACGCAGTACGAAATGAACTCCATCGAGGCGGCGGGCGTGTTGAAATCGGACTTCCTCGGCATCCGCAACCTTTCCATCCTCGGCGGCGCGGTGAAGATCATCAAGAAGACCAAGGGCGTGGATATCGACATCAACAACCTGCCGCTCGACGACGCGCGCACGTACCAGATGCTCGCCGACGGCGAAACCACCGGCCTCTTCCAGCTGAACGGCGCCGGCATGACGCGCTACCTGAAGGAACTCAAACCCAGCACCATCCACGACATCATGGCCATGGTGGCGCTCTTCCGTCCCGGTCCGATGGATTCCATCCCGGAGTACATCCGCCGCAAGCACAACCCTTCGCTCGTGAAGTACGTCGATCCTCGCTTGGAGCACATCTTGGACAAGTCGTTCGGCATCATGACGTATCAGGATGACGTGCTGCTGACGGCCATCCACATCGCCGGATACAACTGGGAGGAAGCGGACAAGCTGCGCAAGGCGATGGGCAAGAAGATCCCGGAGGAGATGGCCAAGCAGGAGATCAAGTTCAAGCAGGGTTGCGTGAAGGGCGGCACCACGGAAAAGCTCGCGAACGAACTCTGGGAACTCATCAAGCCCTTCGCCGCGTACGGTTTCAACAAGGCGCATGCGGCAGCATACGGCATGGTCGCGTACGAGACCGCGTACCTCAAGGCCAACTGGCCGGCGGAATACATGACGGCCGTCCTCTCCGCGGAATCCGGCGATGCCGACACCGTGGCCACCGTGGTGGCGGACTGCGAAAAGATGGGCATCAAGGTCTTGCCGCCGGACGTGAATTCCTCCGGCAGCGATTTCACGTACATCGACGATCATCAGATCCGATTCGGCCTCCTCGCCATCAAGGGACTCGGCACCAACGTCGCCGCGGCGATCATCGCCGAGCGGGAAGCGCAGGGGCCGTATTTGAGCATCGCCGATCTCGCGTCGCGCGTCACGGCCAAGGACTTCAACAAGAAGTCGCTCGAAGCGATGATCAAATCCGGCGCCATGGATTGCCTCGACGAGCGCAATCACATGCTGGCCGGCATCGAGCAGATCCTGGCGTACCACAAGGACGCGGCCAAGGACGTGCTCTCCGGGCAGTCCAATCTTTTCGTTGCCCACGGCACCCGGGCGGTGCGCGGCGAACTGGTGCTCCGCGCCGTCCCGCCCGCCACCAAGCGCGAGAAGCTCGCCTGGGAGCGCGAACTGCTGGGCCTGTACGTCTCCGAGCACCCGTTCCGCGAATACGGCGAGGCGCTGGGGGACAGCGTGGCACCGGTGAGCGCGCTTCGCGCCTTCATCAACCACCGCACGCTGGTGCCCGTCGGCGGCGTCATCATGGACGTGCGCCAGATCATCACCAAGAAGAAGCAGGAACCGATGGCGTTCGTGCGGCTTGAGGACGTGACCGGCACGGTGGAGGTCGTCGTCTTCCCGAGCGCGTTCAAGACGAATCACGCCATGCTCGTGAAGGATTACGCCGTGATGATCGAAGGGAAGATCGAGGAGAAGGACGGCGACGTGAAGGTGCTCGCGGAAAAGATCACGCCTTTGGCCGGCGAGACCATCGCCCAGACGCGCGGCATGCTGGCGCAGGGATACGGCACGATGCTGCGGTCCATGGATTACGCCGTGGGCATGCACAACGCCGCGGTGGCGCGCGCGGACGCGGCGGAACCGGTGATCGCCTTCGGTACCGCGGTGCCGACGCCGGAGCTTGCCGTGGCTGGCGCGGCCGGGGTTCCCGGCATGGCGGGAGACGCGCAGGCAGCGAAGCCGACGCCCATCACCGTCCCGAAGCGCGCGCCCGGCGCCTTTGAGCGCCAGGACATCCGCATCGCCGTGCCGCCCACCATGCCGCCGACGATGGCCGCGCAACTCAAGAACGTGTTCACGGCGCATCCGGGATCGCGGCGCGTGTTCCTCGTCACCAAGGACAAGGTCGCGCCCAAGGTGATCGAGACAAGCTACTCCATCGCGTTCAGCGGCGACGTGATCGCGGCGATTGAGAAACTGGTGGGCAGGGGAGCGGTGCTGGAATAGCGCGCCGCACTTGGAAAAAACGGGCCTCTTGGGGGCTCGTTTTCCGTTTCGGGACGGCTCGTCCGGACTGTTGCCCGTACCGCACCTGCCTGCTACGGTCCTTGCATGCCCTTTTCGGTGCGCGCATCGGCGCTCACCGGCCCAAAAGACTCGCGGCCTCAAAGCCGCGCACCCCGACAGGAGTCCGTCATGCACGAACCTCGCGATTACTTCCGCTCCATCAAGATGCTCGCCGTCGGCGCGCTGCCGGCACTCGTCGCGTTCGTCCTGGCACGGACCGGCCGATCCTTCGGACGTCCGGAGCTGTATGCCGCGGCGTTCGTCGTCTTCGGGTATCTCACGCCCATCGTCACGGCGAACACCAAACGCAAGGGATCGGTGGTCGTCGCCATCCTGCTCGCGGCGTTGTTCCTCGGCATGGGATTCGAGATGGACTTCGCGAAGCAGCGCCTGGCCGTCGTGCCGTGGTGGTTGTTCTCCTGGGGCCTGTACCCGGGCATCGCCATCTCGCTCAGCATCCGCGCGCTTCCGCCTCGCGCGCTGTCCGTCTGGCTGCCGCTGGCGCTGGGCGTGGCCGTCGCCGTCCGCGTTTTCCTTCCGGACAAGATCCTCATTCCTGCGAGCATCGCGCTGCTCTTGGTGGATCTCGCGATCCTGGCGAAGTACCCCAAGACGCGCCTCGTACGACAATCTGCCGGCATCACGCTTGGCACGCCGGCACCTTTGGAAGACGAACCGATCGCGGACGCTGCACCCGCTGCTGCGCCTGCCGATCCCAGTGATGCCAGGCCGCTCGACGCGACTGGAGCGGGTAATGGAGACCCGGTCCCGCCACCCCCAGCAGGGCAGGACGTGAGCGTCCCCGAACATCCGGCCTCAACAGAGCCGAAAAAAGACCCATCGTGATTGATAAAGCCCCCTTTTCGGAGGGGGCTTTTTTCCTGCCAGGGCCGGGCTGAAATAAGGGGGAAAACGCCTTTTCGTCCCTGGGCCATCCGGTGCTATACTGCATCCATGATGCCTTCCTCCGCACCGCAGCAACCGGCCAGCATGTCCGCGCACACCGCGGCCGTCTATCGCCGTATCGCGACGCTGTTCTTGGCGCTCACCGCCGGCGTGCTGGTGATGGCGGCGTACATCGTCTTTTCCAGCGCGCACGTGGTGGTGCTCTCCGCGCCGCAGGACGTGAAGGGCGATTTCATCGTGGACGTGTCGCGCACGCCGGATGCCGCGGAGATCAAAGGCGACGTCTTCGTCCTCTCGGATGCCGCCACGGAAACGTTCCCATCCACGTCCGTCGTCGGCGTCGATCAGCCCGCCGTCGGCAAGGTGCGCATCAGCAGTTCCATCGGTCGCGCGCAGACGCTCATCGCCACCACGCGCCTGCTCACCGCGGACCAAACGCTCTTCCGCATCAAGCAGACCGTGGTCGTTCCCGCGAACGGCTCGGTGACGGTGGACGCGTTCGCCACCGAAGCGGGGACGAAGGGGCAGGTGCCGAAGGATACCGCGTTCACCATTCCCGGTTTGAATGACGCGCTGCGCCCCAAATTCGCGGTCGCGGCCGTTGATGACTTCGTGAGCGGCAAGCAGGAGATCCGCAGCATCACGCAGGAGGACTTGGACAAGGCCGCCGATGCGCTCAAGAAGAAGCTTCTCGATGGACTCTCTGACAAGCTGAAACAGGCCGCGGTGACCGCGGGCGCGCCGACCACCGGCCAGCTCGTTGTCGCGTCCGACGTCAACCGCGACACCAGCGCCGTGCTCGGTTCCGACGCCGCCGATTTCCCGATGACCGTGACCGTGAAGGCCGTGGGAGTCTTCTATGACGGCATCGCGTTCGACGCGCAAGTGAAGAAGCGCCTCGCCGAGAAGCTCTACGACGGCCGCGTCATCACGACGGTGGATCCGACGTCCCTCGAACGCACCGTCGAGAAACAGGATACCGTTTCCGGCCGCGCCAACATCGGGGTGACCGTGCGTGGCACGAGCAGCCTTTCCGCCACGTCCGCCGCGCTGTCCCCGGAGAAGCTCACCGGCATCACGGACGACGCCGCCAAGCAGTACCTGGAGAGCGTGGACGGCGTGGCCAGCGCCAGCGTGAAGACGGTGCCGTTCTGGATGCACCGGATGCCGAACGTGGCGGGGCATATCACGGTGGAGGTGCGGTAGGGTGCGCGCTACACGGCGCGAGGAGCGCGGCACGCCGCACGACTCGATAAAAGAAAACGCCCCCGCATGCAGCGGGGGCGTTCGTTTATCCGTTCAACGCCTTCCGGATGTCCGTCGGCAGCGCGAACGCGGCCGCGTGGATGTCCGGGTTGTAGTACGTGCAGGAGCGCTCGACCTCGCGGAGCCGCTCCATGCGGGGGCGGAGGGCGTGCGGGCTTTCCAGGTGGAAACGCGCCGCGACCGCGTAGCTCCAGGTGCCGCCGGGGTAGATCGGCATCGGGCCGAAGTACGGGTACGCGCTGGTGAAGTTCGCTTGCAGCGTCTTCACCGCGGCGAGGAAATGCTCGCGCTGCACGATGGGGGAGAGCGTCTGCGTGGCCAGCATGCCGAAGCGGCTGAGGTGGCGGATGCAGTCCTTGTAGAACGCGTCGGAGAAGAGCGCGGCGGCAGGGCCGACGGGGTCGGCGCCATCGACGATGATGACGTCGTACGTGGGCGTGATGTCGCGCTTCATGAACGCGATGCCGTCTTCGTGGATGACGGTCAGGCGCGGATCGTTCCAGGGGACGCCCATGTCGGTCAGGTATTCCTGCGCGACGCGGACGACCGCGGGGTCGATCTCGCAGAGCGTGACGCTCTCCACGTCGGAGTAGCGCAGCGCTTCGCGTACGGTGCCGCCATCGCCTCCGCCGATGACGAGCACGCGGCCGATGCGCGGGCACGAGGTCAGCGTCGGGTGGACGAGCATCTCGTGGTAGAGCCGCTCGATGGACGGTTTCCCGGAGGCCGTCATGTAACAATCGCCGAGCGTCATCACGCGTCCGTAGCCCTCGCTGTCGAACACCTTGATGCCGCCTTCGCCTTGGAACGCGCTTGGCACGTTCACGAGCAGCTGCGACACCTCCAGTCCGAATCGGATGTTGCGGCCCGGGCCGGCGTCGTACGTCTCGTCGATGATGAGCGGAGCCTGCTTCTCGTCGCCGTCTGAAAAGGATCCCATGTCGAACCTCCGAAGCCTCGTCTTCCCCTGTGAAAGACCGCGTAAGGATAACGGAAACGCGCGGCTTGGCAAGCCGCGCGTTCTTCGGTTTTCGGTCGCTGCGGCGCCAAGGCGAGCGTGCTTTGCGATGTGCCAATTATGCGTCGCGATCGGATTCCCACCGTTTGCGTTCCTCGCGTTTTTCCTCGACGGTGGCGAGCAGCGCCTTCAGCGTCTTATCGAAACGCGCCCTGATTTCAAGGCCGAACGCCGTGAATCCGGTGAGTGGCGCACCGGGCTTCAGGCCGGCATACGCGCGGACGGCGTCTTCGGCATCGTGGATCTCGCGATCAAGCGTCATCGTCAGCATCTCGTCATCGCGCGTTTCAGCGTCTCCTGCGCCGGACACGATGCGTTTCACGGATGCGGTGCGGTCCGTGTCGCGTCCCATGTCGCGACGGATCGCGTGCAGTGCCTTGCTCGGAGGTTTTTCCGCACGATACGAGGCCAAGGCGGCAGTAAGGTCCTTTTTTGCGTCCGTCGCCACGGTACGCTTCACATCGTGGGCGAGCATTGCCGCCACGTCTTGCGCGCATCCCTCGTCTTGGCCGTCCTTGGTCAGCGCAATCGCCGGTGCTTCGTGCTCGGCGAAGAGGTTCGCGCCTGCCGTGCGGCGGATGGCGCGCATCCATTGGTACGCTCTGCGCGTGGCGTCCCGTTCCATGATCTTTTTCGGAAGCTCGGCGATTTCGGCGACGTTGGCGGATCCGGAAAGCGCGCGAGTGACGGCTTGACCGAGGGTGATGGCGGCGATCTCCATGCGTGCGTCGATCTCCGTCATCCGCATGGGCGTCGTCTCCTTGAGACCGCGCTCCGTCTGCAGGTCCAGCATCGTACCTCCGATGCTCTCGACTGCGCGTAGACCCTCGTCCTTTCGCAGCGCATCCGCGTCCTTCGAGAATGAAGTCAGGGCTCGCAACGTCTGCTGCAGGCTATCGGGCTTCCGGATGACATCCTGGACGGCGCGCCCATACAGCGGCGTGAGGGGAGCGAATCGCTGCTCTTCGTATTGCGCGGAATGGCCGAGTTCGTGGAGCAACACGGCCATGTCGAGCGGCGTCTCCGGTGGAGGGACGACGGCGAACGGCGGCGTGTCACCGACGGTCGGATTGTAGAAATAATTCGACAATCTTTCGTCGGGAACGACGATCCTCATCCACTGTCGGTTCGTGAGGTCGAGGATGTCGATGGCGACGTCCTCCCCTTCGACGGTCCCGGTGAGTGACAGCGATGTCAGTTCTCGGCCGGTCTCCGCTTTCCCCTTGGTAGACGTGAAAGCGCAGGGTTCACCGTACACAGCCGTCACCGTGCAGATGCGTTCGCCGCGAAGGTCGCGATATTCATACGTGCGGCGGCTCGGCACGGCTTCCGCCTCTTCAGCGCGGTCTTCCGCATCAACGTGTTCCGGCTCCGTCGCGCGTTGGTACTCGTCGAACGCGTGCTCCATGGGTGACCTGGGTTTCTCGGACATAGATGGGCTTATATATCGGGTGAAGCATACCATTGCGGACCGTTTGTGGCACCCGCCGCCCCGTCTTGCCTTAACCGTTGCCGCGAGGTACGTTTGTTGGGTATTTCGCCCGTTTTTCCGCCCCAGCAGGCAGCGTCGCTCACGTTCTCTCCTCTCTTACTTTCTCCCATTTCTCCGCATATGGCCGCCATAAAACCCGCCGATTTCACCCCCCTCGATACCCTCCGCCACTCCGCGGCCCACGTCTTCGCCGCCGCAGTCATGCAGGCCTTCCCGGAGGCCAAGCTTGGCGTCGGTCCGGTGATCGAAAACGGCTTCTACTACGACCTCGACATCTCCCGCCCGCTCCAGCCGCTCGACCTCCAGAAGCTGGAAGCACGCATGGCCAAGATCGTGCAGCGCAACGCGCCGTTCGTGCGCGAGGAGCTGCCCATCGACGACGCCATCAAGATGTTCAAGGACATGAAGCAGGACTACAAGGTGGAACTGCTTGAGGCGATCAAGACCAAAGGCACCACCGCCGTGGTCTCGGATGAGGAGTCAGGCGACGTGGAAGCGGGCAAGGACACCGCCAGCATCTACCGCACCGGCGACTTCGTGGATCTCTGCCGTGGCCCGCACGTGGAATCCGCCGGCAAGATCGGCGCGTTCAAATTGAAATCCATCGCCGGCGCGTACTGGCGTGGCGATCAGAAGAACAAGCAAATGCAGCGCGTGTACGGCCTGGCGTTCGCCACCAAGGCGGACCTCGAGGCCTACCTGAAGATGGCGGAGGAGGCGGAGAAGCGCGATCACAAGAAGCTCGGTCCGGAGCTGGATCTCTTCGTGTTCTCCGACCTGGTCGGTCCCGGCCTGCCGCTGTTCACGCCGCGCGGCACGTTCATCCGCCACAAGCTGGACGCGTTCGTGTGGGAGATGCGCCAGGCCAAGGGCTACGAGCGCGTGGAGATCCCGCACATCACCAAGAAGGCGCTGTACGAGAAGTCCGGGCACTGGGAGAAGTACCAGGACGACCTCTTCAAGATCGTCACGCGCGAGAAGCACGAGTTCGCCATGAAGCCGATGAACTGCCCGCACCACACGCAGATCTACGCGCGCAAGCAGTGGAGCTACCGCGAACTCCCACAGCGCTACGCCAACACCACCTTCTGCTACCGCGACGAGCAGTCCGGAGAACTCGCGGGCCTGTCGCGCGTGCGCGGATTCACGCAGGACGACGCGCACGTCTTCTGCCGCATGGACGACGTGAAGAAGGAGATGCTCGTGGTGTACGACATCATCGAGAAGTTCTACAAGACCTTCGGCTTGTCCTTGAAGCTCCGCCTGTCTTTGCATGACCCCAAGCACCCGGAGAAGGTGCTCGGCGACAAGGAGGGTTGGAAGAAAGCGGAGGACGCGCTGCGCGCAATCGCCGCGTCCAAGAAGCTGGAATACTTCGAGGCCCCGGGAGAAGCCGCCATCTACGGTCCCAAGCTGGACTTCATGGCGGTGGACTCCATCGGCCGCTCCTGGCAGGTGGCCACGGTGCAGCTCGACATGATCCAGCCGGAACGCTTCGATCTCACCTGCGTAAACGAGGCCGGCGAGAAGGAGCGCATCGTCATGATCCACGCCGCCATCATGGGCAGCATCGAGCGCTTCATGTCCGTGCTCATCGAACACGTGGCGGGCGCGTTCCCGGTCTGGCTCGCGCCCACGCAGGTGCAGATCGCGCCGGTGGGCAAGGAGCACGCCAAGATCGCCAAGAAGCTGTGCGACCTCCTGAACAAGGAAGGCATCCGTGCCGCCTGGGACGATTCACGCGACACCGTTGGCTACAAGATCCGCAAGGCAGAGAAGATGCGCGTGCCGTACATGCTGGTGGTGGGCGACAAGGAAAAGTCGCTGAAGACGCTCATGGTCCGCATCCGCTCCGTGGATAAGGAAAAAAAGATGGCGCTCAAGGCGTTCATCAAGATGGTGAAGGACAACGACGCAAAGAAAAAGCTGCTGGCGTGACCGCGCCGCCTGGCGCACGGAAAAAACGGCGGAAAATCCCGCCGCGTCAATGCGAAAACCCGGCCGTTCCCGGCCGGGTTTCGCGTTCATTCCTTTTTCTTGAGGTTCTCGTTCCGTTCCTTGAGCGCCGCTTCCGCTTCGCTCATGTCACCTGTCTCGATGCCTTTCTTGACGAGTTCCGCATAGCGGGCCTTGAACGCCTCGTTCTCCGCGCGTTCGAAGGCCTCCTTGGCGGACGTCTCGGGTGATGCGTCCGGTGCTTCCGCTGGCGCGGACCCGAGCGCCTCGCGTGATGCGCGGAACGCCTCGAACGCCGTGCCGCTTTGCGAGCGTGGGCGTTCGTTGCCCTTGAGCTTGCGGCTGGCGCTGCGGAAGGCTTCCTGCGCGGAATCCTCCGACTTCTCGGCGTCTGGTGGTTGCGACATCGGATTCGGCATGCCTTCACGCATAAGGAAGGGTTATTTCGATTCGTTGCCGCCCGTCAGGTACTTCAGACGCGCGCCGAACTGATCCGGATCGGCCATGGCGGCCCGCAGTTCCTTTACCTCGGCCTTCATGCCGCTCACCGCCTTCGCCTTGATGTCGTGGTTCTGGCGCAGGATGCGGTAATCGGCGTTCGTGCGCATCTTGAGCGCGTCCGACGCGCGGGCGAAGAACCCGTGCTGCGCGTTCACGTCATAGGAGAACTTTTCCATGAGCTGCTTGGCCAGGTCGGTCACGCCGCTCGATCCGCCTTCCAGCTTGGCGATGTCCGCTTCCAGGCGCGTGGCGCGATCCCTCGCGATGGCCATGTCGGCCTCGCTAAGGGTGGAGCTGCGCATTTCGCGCGCGGCACCCCCGACCTCCTTCACCGGGAGCACGGGTGACGGGGGAGCGAGTTCGGCCTTGATGGCCGCGATCTTTGCTGCTTCATCGTTGGCGCGCCCGGCCTCGGACTTGGCGGCGATTGCCTTCATGTCCGCGATGCTTTCCGCCACGTCCTTCTCATGGGCGATGCGCGTCTTCTCGGCTTCCGCGCGAAGATCGTCCTCGT
The DNA here is from genome assembly GCA_041169025.1 of Candidatus Parcubacteria bacterium. Classification (GTDB taxonomy): domain Bacteria; phylum Patescibacteriota; class Patescibacteriia; order SG8-24; family SG8-24; genus JBEEJS01. Next base: position 1,496 of record JBEEJS010000104.1, on the reverse strand, counting down.
GCGCCTGCACGTATTCGCCGATGGCGCCGACGCCACCGCCGCGCAGGTCCACCTTTTCGACGTCTTTCTTCCCGGACTCCTGCGCCCTGCGCCGCATCTCAGCGTCCTTGAGGTCAGCCAGGCGGCCGAACACTTCCGGCGTGTCCTCCGCCATGTCCACGTGCAGATCCGGTGTCGCGATGTCGCCGTTCCTGACCAGTTTCAATTCTGGCTTCTTGAATACGCCCGAGTCGTCGGGGTTCCTTTCGGGATTGATGTTACGGGCTGCTTCGGACATAAGGAGAAGTTAATGGAAAAGGATTCTGGCGGAGGACTGGAGCGGATTAATGCCGGAGCTCGCCGAATTGCGGAGCCTTCGGTTCGGGTTTCTGCGTCCTCAGGGATCGTTCTGCCATCGTCTGCTGCCGTTCCTTCCATGCAGCCGGATCTTCGATAAGCATGACGAGGTCGTCGCGTTCCTGCGACAGTGCGTCCAGGCGGTTGAGCTTCATCGCGTATTCCTTTCGAAGCTTCCGGAAGGAGGGCTGGATGAGCCTCCTGCCCATGTCCAGGGTTCGCGCCATGAAACCGCTCTTCATGCGTTCCGGCTCGTATCCGTACGTGTTCCGAAGGACGTTTTCGATCGATTTGACGCCGCCCGGCCCGCTCTCCAGACGTCCGATGTACGTCTCAAGTTCGCCGAGGCGAGCCTTCGCTTTCGCGGTCTCTGCCGGTCCTGCCAGCGCGAGGGATTCCGTCTCTTCGGGCATCTGCTGCTTCAGTTCGTTCTCCGTGCTGATCCGATCGCCCTCTTCCATGAACTGGTTGTACAGTTCATCCTCGTTCCGTAGCGTATCCATGTGACGCGGATGTTCCGAGGACGACGGCCTGGGCCCTTCCGCTTTGATCACGGTCGTCAGTTCCTCGTCGCGCGCGAACCCCTTCGGAATCTCGATGGTGTCCGGCAGCGCTTTGGTTTTTTCCGGTCGGGTCAGCTGCTCCTTGGCTGCGGCGATTCCGGCAGCGCGAACCGCCTCGTCCTTTTTGGCGAGTTCGGCCTTCGTCCTCTTCACTAATGACCCCAGGCTGATTTCCTTTTCGAACGCGGCAGCGGCTTTCCGCTCCTCGTTGACCTTCTGCACGAATTCCACGTCCTTCAGCAGTTCGATGTCCTCAGCGCGGCGCACGCGCTGCTTGGTCTCGAAATCCTGTTCGATAGCGACTTTGTCATCGCCGCTGACCGCTTCCTTTTTTGCCACGGTCGGATGCTCGGCTTTCGCCTTGCGGACCAGCGTGTGGAGATCGGCCTGGTCAGCATCAAATTTGGGCGGCGTCAGCGCCACCGCATCCTTGGTGAGGTCGGGGACTTCTTCCAGGTCGGCATCCTCCAGCTCCATGACCGCCTCTTCCGTCATGTCGGGCACTTCATGCAAATCCTCTTCGGTCAGCTTGATCTCCGGCTTGTCCGAATTGTCGCGGACACGGCGAAGTTTGCGAGTCTTCTTTTCCGGCTCCAT
>JBEEJS010000103.1:0-4047 GCA_041169025.1 Candidatus Parcubacteria bacterium | reverse complement strand
GCTGACCAAGGGGAAGATCGTTTCCTTCGGGTTCCATGAGAGCGCCGACGTGCGGGCCATGGAGCCGGTGTCGTACGCATGCGCGTTCGATGGCGAGTGCGGCATGCATTTCAAGGTGATGGCGCGCGGTTCCACCGTGCCGATGTTCGTGCCGGGCGTGTTCGGGCGACAGGCGATCTACGCCGCGTTGGCAGCCGTGGCCGTGGGGCTCGAGCGCGGGATGAACATGGTGGACATCTCGGACGGCCTTCGCGCGTTCACCGGACTTCCGGGCCGCATGCGGTACATCCCGGGCATCAAGCGCACGGTGCTCATCGACGACACCTACAACGCGGCGCCGCGCTCGGTGAACGCCGCGCTCTACGTGCTGCGCGAGATCCCGATTCCGGAGAGCGCGCACCGATACGCCGTGCTGGGCGACATGCTGGAGCTCGGTGCGGATTCCGAGGCGATGCACATGCAAGTGGGTCGCGAGGCCGCGGAGAACGCGGACACGCTGGTGTTCGTGGGGGAGCGGATGGGTGATGCGGCACGCGGCGCCACGGAAGCGGGCGCGGGGCCGGACCGAGTGTTCCACTTCGCCACCACCGCAGACGCAGGTCTCTTCGTGCAGGAGCGGATGAAGACGGACGACGTGGTGCTCGTCAAGGGTTCGCGCGGGATGCAGATGGAAGCAGTGGTGAAGGAACTCATGGCGGATCCGGAGAACGCCACCGCGCTGCTGTGCGGGCATCACGAGGAATGGAAGATATAGCATCAGGGACGCACGACACTGGGCTACGTAAAGAGCATTTTGTCACATATTATTGACAAAATGCTCTTTTTGTGCTACATTAAGCGCATACGGCGAAAGTCGTCGTAGCAAAAAAGGATTCAGGAAATGACCATTTCCGCGTGTAAAGATTGCAACGGCAAGGGCAAAGACGTGTACGGATTCCAGGTGACGCCGTGCACCTCATGTGGCGCAACCGGGTTTCGATGGGAGACGCAGAGGGAAAAAAGTTTTCTCGACGCGATCGCCGACGTGCGCTCGGCACTCGAAGGAAAGACATTGCCTGCCCACGTGTGTTCCGACATGACCGCGTTCGCGAAGTCCCACGGACTGACCATGTCGCAGCTTCGGTTCTCCAAGGCGCAGGTGGAGACATGGGAAACACTGACAACGCGCATCCTCGCAGCGGGCATGCTCGTGCACTACAAGGAGTGCTATCGTGAGTATGGGCCGTGCGCGCGATCATCGGTGGCGCGCAAGGACGAGCTCGTCGGGTACATGCTCCGGCACGTTCTCGGCGCATCCGACCTCGGCACCACGCATGGCGACCTGTACCAGTACGGCATCGATCTCCCGCGCCGTCCAAAATCCGCCAAAGCGAAAAAGTGACGTTTCCTTCAGCCCGCAGGCCCGTGCTCATGCACGCCTGCGGGTTTCTCTTTTGCGGCAACGCGGACGACGCGCCGATTGACCTGGCGCCAGAATGATGCTACGTTCGCATCGTGGCATGCCGCCCGTTGCGAACCCGCAATTGGTCAGGCGCGACGCCGCAAAAGGAAAGGACATGGAACTCGCGACCTGTACGACCTGTCACGGAAGAGGCAAAGAGGACTCGTTCCTGTTTACCTACGAATGCGACGCCTGCATGGGCTTCAAAACCATCGCGGCATCGCCCTCCAAACGGCCGGCACTCACCCAGCTTCGTTCAACCGTTCGCCGCTTCGCCGCAGGGGATTTCGGCACGGACGATCCGCGGGCGGTGCTCCGGCTCGCCAAGGCGGAACGGCTGCAAGCGACCGACATCGGCGCCACGGAAGACCAATTCCGCGGATACATCCGCCCGTTCGCGGCGAAGAAGCATCACGCGCTCGTCGCATGCGTTCGAAAGGGCGTCCGGCTCCGGGACTATGAGGCCGCAGTGGAAGAAATGTGCGAAGACCTCCGCCATGGAGTGGTGGATTACGACGACATCGGATCCGACCGCCGTGAGGTATCGCGACTCTTCAACCTCATCACCTGAATCGAAAACCCGTCCATCATGGACGGGTTTTTCTTCTGCGCATCAGCCGCACGTCCTGATGCCGCATGCCTGCGTCAATACGCCACCGTGAACTCGCCCTTCTCGTAGATCTCCTCGCCGTCGCATGCGATGCGGTCCGCCGCCACGAACACGTCAATATGGTACCGCGTCTTCTTGGGATTGAACCCCGGTTTCTTGTACACGCCGTGCTTCTCGCCCAGGGAGAAATGCAATCCCTGCTGGCGTTCGAACGCGGTGATGTCGGAGAGTACGCGATCGGGTCCGAAGGCGCGGTTCAGTCCCAGCCCGAATTCGCGCACCAGAATGGCCTCTTTCAAGGAGATCTGGTCGAGCACTTCCTGGAACGCGGGCGGACCTTCGTGACGCACCAGCACGCCGCGTTCGATGTCGATGCGGAACGGCTCGTGGATCTGCACCAGATGGTCCGTGCCGGCGAAACCGAAGAGGAGCGCGCTGCCGTTCAGGAGTTCCAGCGTGCGCGGTTCGGAAAACACCTCGCCGATGGGAAACGTGCCGCCCACGTTCTTCATGCCGGTGTAATCGCCCACGTTGAGCTTGCACGGCTCCATGCCGCCTTCGTAGCGCAAGACGTGCGGGCCGCATTCCACGGTCACTTCCTTTGCGGCGTCCACGCGCGACTTCAACGCCATGCCGAGACCGACGTACCTCGCGCGGTCGTACGCCATGCCTTCCACGTACAGCGCGATTTGCCTGTCATCCGTGGAGCGCTCCAAGTGCATGTGCTCGATGACGGCGAGTTCTCGCTTGAAGAGTTCGATGCGGATGCGGAAGTCGTCGTACCGGAACGCGGTGGATTGGATGAGGATGACCAGGTCACCGGCCTTCATGTCGTCCAGCGCGGCGAAAAAACGCGCCTTGTCGAGCGTGGCGTACGGTTCGAAACGCGCTGCGGGGAGCGTGGCGCGGTAGGCGTCGGTCAGGAGGCGGGCCAATGGCGTTTCATCGTCAAAAACCACCAGGGCGGCGGCGCCACCCTTGTGCTTGATTGCGTCAAAAACGATGTCCCGGGCATGGCCGGCCGCGGTGGAGAGGAGGTCCATATCGGCAGGAAGGATAGCGGAAACCGGGGCATCTGGAAAGGAGCCGCGGCAGCCGGGCGCGCCCTGCGCAGCCGAGGGCCTTCATGCTATACTCACCGCATCGCGATGATGCGAACCGATCATGACGACCGTCATCCCGCTCCATCCACGGCCAGAGACCGAAGACGACTTGAGCCATCGGAGGTCCTTCATGTGGGTCACCTCCATCTTGGCAGTGTTCGTCTTGGCGTACGCCGGGACCGATTTCCTGTGGACGCACCGCATCTTCGAGGGCACCGTCGAGCTCATCGGCGGCACGATCCTCGTCCTGAACACGCTGTGGTATCGCACGCACGGGAACGCGTTGTTCGCGAAGACCGTCCTGTGCTGCACTACCTTGCCGCTGCTCCTGGCGGAAATTCCCGGCGGCGGCGGCGACGGGACGGGCATCTTCTGGATCATCACCTATCCACCCGCGACGTACTACTTCCTGGGCACGAAACGCGCCAACATCCTGAACGCGCTGATGTACGTGGCCATCTTCGCCATGATGGGCCTGCAGTCATACGGCATGCTCAAGACCTATTACGACATCAACACCTTCCAGCAGTTGTGCGCGGTGCTCGCCATGTCCGTCGCGCTCGGTTATGCCATCGAAAGAACGCAGAGTGACAACCGCAACGATATCATCACTAGCCGAGGCCGATTGAACGCAGTGCTGCAGGCCATGCCCGCGGGCGTCATCATGGTGGATCGTTCCGGCCTGCCAGTGGCGTGGAACGCGGGCGCGGAGGCGCTTCTTGGCACGGAAGTGAAGCCGAACGGCCGCGTGGCCGCATTCGCATCCGCATACGGCCTGACCACGGAGAACGGCCAACCGTATCCCGTGGCGGACCTTCCGATCATGGCGGCCATGTCGATGGGCGCGACGGTCACGAAAAGCGACATCTTCATGCACGGACCCAAGGGCGACG
>JBEEJS010000102.1:0-2953 GCA_041169025.1 Candidatus Parcubacteria bacterium | reverse complement strand
GTGGGTTTTCGCGATACCGCATATGCGCAAATCACGATCGTCGACCTTGACCGTGTCCCCCGCCTGTAGCGACAGATCGCTCGGGATGGGAAGTCCAAGCACGCGGTTGTTCAGCGCGAGGATCGCCGTCGCACCCTTGCCCTGACGGACAGGTTCGAGGTCGACTTTTCCGCGACCATCCTTGCGACCAGTGCGATACCCGTTGCGATATCCGTCGTTGAATCGCACATCCGACCAGCCGGGCCTTTTTGACGGGCCGACGACCGTGCCGATTCCCGTGGCTTCGCCGAAGTACTTGCTGTCCTTGCGGATGCGCACTTTGGTGCCGGGCGTGCTCAGCCGCTTCCAGAGCGGCAACGTGACATCGCGATCGTCCACCATGGCCACGGTGGCCAACGTGTACGGCTTTTCCCGATGCGTCCGTTTTTCCTTCTTGCTTCGCGCTGCCGGTGCGTCATAACCGTTCATGTCTGCCTCCTTGGGTCATTCGGGCATGCAAAGCCCGCTCGACGAACGTCCCGGAACGAATTCACAGGACAGGTGTTCGTATCATGCCGTGCGGCTGCGGTCAATCTGACGCGGCAAGTGAAAAGGCCTCCCCGATCGGGGAGGCCTTCATGTTCGCAATGCTTCGTGCCGCAGCTCCTCACGAGCCAACGAGCGTATCGCCACGTCGGTTACCTCCGCCCCCTGAAATACGCGGCCGCAACCGATTGATGCGTCGAGAAGCAGAGAACGTCTGACTCGTCGATGAGCAGACGCTCCGCGACTTCGCGGTTCGCGGCGAACGGCGGCAGGTCTTCCTCACGGATGGCCGGAAGGAGTCCGAAGACCACGTTCTGGCTGCCGTTCGGCGTGCTGTGGTAGTCGAACAAGGTGACCCACGACGGTTCGGTGATGACGCCGAGTTCTTCTTCCAGTTCGCGGCAGATGTTGCGTTGCCACGATTCGCCGAAATCATGGAAGCCTCCGGGAAGCGCGACACCTCCCTTCTGCGGTTCGATGGCCCGACGGACCGCCAGCAGCCGCAGCGGTTTTCCCGCGAGCAGATCGCGTTTGGCGCCGACGGGCTGGATGGCCACGCCGACGGGGATGGGGTTGCGGAACACCACGGCTTCGCATTTCCCGCACTTCCGCGGCCAGCGCTGTTCCGCGTACCGCCAGCCGCAATTCGAGCAATGCGTGAATGAGCTGAGTATATCCATTTCCGTCTCCTGCTGGTGCCTGTCAGCACGCGATAGATCGCAGCGATCGCCTGGATGGCGATTCCTCGGTCGAGACACCGTACTCGAATGACCGAGGAATATCAACAGTCGGGCCGATGGCATCACGACGAAAAAACCGCCCTTCACAGGACGGCTTTTTCTTTGCGAGGCTATTACGCCCCCAACGCGTACCGCACGAACCGCTTCACCTGGATGTTCTCCCCCGTCTTGGCGATGGTCTCCTTGAGGAGCTCGCCGACGGTCTTGTCCTCATCCTTGATGAAGGCCTGGTCCAGGAGGCAGACCTCCGAGTACCACTTCTCGAGGCGGCCTTCGGTGATCTTGGCCATGACCTCGGCGGGCTTGGCGGAACCGGCCATGTCGGCCATGGAGAGTTCCTTCTCCTTCTCCACCGCTTCCGGGGCGATCTGCTCGCGGCTCACGTACAGCGGGTTCATTGCCGAGATCTGCAGGCCGATCTCATGCACGAACTCCTTGAACTGCTCGGTGCGCGCCACGAAATCCGTCTCGCACGCCACCTCCACGAGCACGCCGATGCGGCCCTCGCCGTGGATGTAGGAGTACACCAGGCCTTCGGTAGCCGCGCGGTCGCCCTTGGAACCGGCCTTGGCGATGCCCTTCTTGCGAAGGAGCTCGGCCGCCTTGGTCATGTCGCCTTCGGCTTCATCGAGCGCCTTCTTGCAGTCCACCATGCCGGCACCGGTCATGGCGCGGAGCTCTGCCACCATCTTGCTGTCTACTGCCATAGAATGATCGATTACGTTTATATCCTCGGCGCAGCCTTCAACGGGCTACTTTCCCACCGGTGCGTCAGCGGCGACGTCCTTGGCCTTGGCGGCTTCGGCTTCAGCGGGTGCGGCGGCGGCCTTGGCGGCGACCGGAGCGGCCTTCGGAGCCGGAGCTGCGGCCGGCATTTCAGCGGCGCGCTTGGCGCGGAGTTCCTTGCCCTCGTTTACCGCCTCGCTTACGAGGCGGGTCATCAGCTCGATGGTCTTCACCGCGTCGTCGTTCGACGGGATCGGGTACGCGGCGAGTTCCGGGTTCACGTTGGTGTCGGTGAGCGCGATGATCGGGATCTTGCGGACCACGGCCTCGAGCACGGCGGTCTTCTCCTTCATGAGATCCACCACGAAGATGGCGTCCGGCGGGCGGACGACGTTCTTGATACCACCGACCTTGTTCTCCAGGTCTTCGATCTCCTTGCCGAACACCGACTGTTCCTTCTTGGTGTACTTGGCGAGATCGCCGTTGGCCTGCTTGGTCTTGAGGTCGTTGTAGTGGCGGACGAGGTTCATGACCTCGCCGTAGTTGGTGAGCGTGCCGCCCAGCCAGCGGCCGGTGACGTACGGCATGCCGCACTCCAAAGCGTACTTCTGCACGATGCCTGCGGCCTGGCGCTTGGTGCCCAGGAACAGGATGATGCCGCCGCGGGAAACGATCTCGGAGACGCCCTTGAGCGCCTGGTCGAGCTTCACCAGCGTCTTATCGAGATCGATGATGTGGATCCCGTTGCGCGTGCCGTAAATGTACTCCTGCATCTTGGGGTGCCAGCGGGACTCTTTGTGTCCGAAGTGCACGCCCGCCTGGAGGAGCTCCAGGACTGACGGAAGTTTTGGCATAAAATTGCCCTTTTTAGGAGCGACGGGTTAGGTCGGCTCCGCTTCTGCGTCTTGCGGCGTGGGGGCCTTTTCGACCGCGTTGGCGGCGAAATGGCAGGGTCCAGCCCT
>JBEEJS010000101.1:0-18118 GCA_041169025.1 Candidatus Parcubacteria bacterium | reverse complement strand
CCCCGCTCTCGGCCCCCTACCGCGCCGCAACCGGTATCCGCATGGTGAACGTCGTCCCCTGGCCGAGGCCGGAGGATTCCACGGAGATGGAACCGCCATGCGCGCGCACGATGCCGCTGGCGATGTACAGGCCCAGCCCGGACGAGCCGTTCGCTTCAAAGGTGACGCGTGGCGACACTCCCCCGAGCACGTCACGAAGCGAGGCCAGTTTCTGCGGCGCCAGGCCGATGCCGGAATCCGCGACGCGCACCAGAAGCAGCCCTTCGGCCACGGCAACGGACACGGTCACGCCGCCCTCATCGGTGAACTTGATGGCGTTGTGCACCAGGTTGGCGATGACGTGATACAGCTTGCCCGCATCGCACGGGACCTGCGGCAGGCCCATTGGCGACGACACGGCGAGCTCGATCCCCTTCCGTTCCGCGAGCGGGCGCAAGACGTCCGCGACCTGCGCCGCGAGCTTGGCGACATCGGTATCGGCGAGGAGGATCTCTTCCATGCCCGTTTCCAGCTTGGCGGCACCCAAGAACGAGTCCACCGTGTCGCTCAAACGGGTGACCGCATCGGCGGTGATGGTGAGCGTTTCCTTCTGCTTGGCCGTCACCGGGCCGAGCGATCCCTCGCGCAGCAGTTCCAAGTACCCGCGGATGCCGCCGATGGGCGCGCGCATCTGATGCGTGGCGAAGGAGACGAGCTTGGTCTTCAACTTGCCCGCCTCGATGAGGCGTCCGTTCACTTTCACCAGCTGCTCGTTGAGCACGCCGATCTGCCGCAACCGCTGCACCTCGCGTGCCGCCACGCGCACGGAGGTGGCACCGTAGATGACGAGCACGACCAAGATGACGAGGCGCACGGAGAGATCGAGCGACGTCTTAGCGGTGGCGATGTCCATGGAGACCAGGAAGATCACCACCAGGATGAACAGCTCGGTGCCGACCGGCTTCACGTCATACTGGAACTTGCGCTTGTCCACCATGTACGCCATGGCGAGCAGGCCGAAGATCATCACTGCGATGGCGACGCTCTGGAACCACGGCTGGCCGACGCCGGTCGCTCCCCCCTTCACGCCGAACAGCAGCATGAAGATGGCCAGGAACATGGAGATGCCGCCCAGCACCAGCGGCGCGATCTTGTTGCGGTCGAATGCGGGGTCGTGCCGGATCTCACGAAGCGTGGCGAAGAGCGCGGCGGACAGCGTGAGCGCGAACTGCCAGGCGAAGAGCGCCTTGCCGGGGACGGCGACGGCATACGCATCGACGGTGGTCGTCACCAGGAGCGGCGTGAGGAAGGCCACCACGTAGAGAAGGAAGCATGGCGCGATGATGGCCACCTGCCACTTCTGGGACGGGAAGCGGCCGATGTACGCCAAGGTGAACAGCAGGTAGAGGGCGGGCAGGAACGAGCCGATCAGGAAGATGCTGCGCGTCCAGAAGGCACCCTGCCGCACATCGGATGCGCCGGCCCAAAGCACGAGCGAGAACAGCAGGAGCGATGCCGCGATGAGCAGGGCGGCGAAGGTCTGGTGCACGGGCTTATCGCGCCGCTCGAACCAGGTCCAAAGGCCGAGCACCAGGAGAAGGGCGCCGGCGAGGACGGTGTTTTGGGCTATGGCGATGGTAAGGAAGTCCATGTGGACATGATAGCACGCCGAGGCGGTCCGTGATTATAGGGTGGAGCGGTGATCCGTTTCGCTTGCTTTAGGGCAAAAAGAAACCGCCGATATGGGCGGTTTCTTTTGCAAACGTGCCATTCGATACCCTGCTGGGAGTCCTTAGTTCGGAAACGTCACATTGCCGATGATCTGCTGAAGCGTCGGAGATATCGCCGCATATTCGGTGGCACCTAGTGAAATCACGTATTCCTTGCCCTTCTCCATGTACAAGGTATATGTGACGCTATCGGCCATGCCAGACCGTCGCAACGTCTGCGAGATCTCGAATGCAGTATACCCGCCGACAGTCAGCGTCTTCTCAAGTTTGAATTGCGAACCGATCTCGTGAAAGGGTTTCGATGCAAAGATGTCGGGCAGCGCCGTCATTTTTGCGACGTCGCCAAGTGGTGGCCATGGCTGATTTGCAATCAATGTTTTCAGGTCGGGCTGGCAGTCGATGGAAAGGCTGACCTTTGGCATGTCCGGACCGCCTTCGCCTTGGGGGACGTATCCAGGATAGTCCTTCACATAGTCCTTGCTTGCCTGCAACGCCGCCGGACTGACCAAAAGGACCGGACCGTCGGACAGCCAACCCTCGGACGTCCAGGCGGCGGGGATCCGATACGATATGCCGCAACGTTTGTTTGTATGGGTTTTCCAGCCATCGGCGTCGATGACTTCCTGTTCGGGAGCATTTGTCGGAGCATTGGCATTACTGTTGGCTGGCACGTTCACGACGGAACCAGAAGGAGAAGGTGCATTTTTTTGGGACAAAGCAAAAAATGCAGTGCCCATCATCGCCAGCACAACGACTGCAAGCAATATTTTTTTCATTCAAATTCATTGAGATAATTGTACATCCTAAGTGTACCGTCGCGTCGCCCCAACGCCGGCAAACGCGATTATTTTTTTGACGATGCCACGGGCGACGCGTTGCCCGCCGCCAGCACCGGCTTCTTCTTCGGCTTGGCGCACTGCCGCAGCGGGATCGTGGCAAGAAGGAAGGCGAACGTCGTACCCATGCCTGGCGCGGTCTTGTCGATCCAGATCTGGCCGCCCATGCCTTCCACGAACATCTTGCAGACGTAGAGGCCGAGGCCGGTCCCCTGCTCCGCGGAAGCGCGGTGGGAGATGCCGCGAGTGAACTTCTGGAACAGCTTTTCGGCGTCTTCCTTGTTCATGCCCACGCCTTCGTCGGTGACGGTGATGAGCACCTCCTTGCCCGCACGGAACGGCACGGCGCGGACGGAAATGGTGCCGACCTCGGAGTACTTGGCGGCGTTGTCCATGAGGTTGGAAAGCACCTCATGCAACTTCTCCTTGTCGATGTACGCGGTGAGCGGATCCTTGGGCGGGTCGGCGAAGACGGCCTTGAGCCCTTTCTGCTTGGCCTTCAGCTGCATCTCGCCCACCGCCTCGGCGATGACCGGCACCACGTCCATGTCCGCGCAATCGAACTCGATCTTGTTCTTCTCGATGCGCGTCACGTTGAGCATGTTGTTCACCATGAGCACCAAGCGCTCGTTCATCTGGAACATGTGGCCGATCTTCTCCTTGAGCGCCCCTTCCGGCACGCCGTACGCGCCCTCCATCATGAGGGAAAGGTAGCCCTTCATGATGGAAATAGGGGTGCGGAGCTGGTGGGAGGCGATGGAGATGAACTCTGATTTGATGGTGTCCATTTCCTGGAGGTGGGCGTTGGCGATTTCGAGCTGGTCGGTGAGGAGTTGGAGTTGTTCGCGGCGGGAGACTTCATCCAAAACGCTTCGGATAAGCAGGGTTGCGGCGGCGCTCGTGACGACAAATACCAGAGTGTTAATGTAAAAATCTCCCGTTGATTGCGAACGGAATATCTGGATGAAATTGATAAACGTGAAAGCTCCGGCAAAAATCTCCGTCGCGATGACCTTAATGTTAAGAAGGCCATGGCGAACAACGGCGTACATGGTGAAGACGACGAAGAAGAGGGCGGAAGCCGGGCCGATAACGCTTGATTGCGTATATCCAAACAAAGGAAGTACGAGATTCGTGAGCACGCCCGAGCCGACAAACAGAGCCATTCCGAGGCTCAGGAACAGAACCTGGTTTTTCACGATTTTATCCTCGGCAGTCTTGTATACACGCCAAAAATGTCTTGCTGCCAATCCAAAATACACCAATAAATGAATGAAAAGGGCGGTGAACAAAGGTCCGGGCTCATAGTCAGTCCCCCAACTTCGCAGCGTAACGGTCTCAATGTTGTACTTCGTATTCACCATGAGCGTCGCAACGATGCTTGGGATGAATATAATCGCGATTTTCCACCAGGGAAGTCGAATTTTTACGGGAAAGAAATATGAAAAAACCAGGAAACCGGCGGACAGGAGGAACGGTCCGATAAGGGCCATCTGCGCCCAATAGAGTGCAAAAGAGGGTTCCCGAACGACATCGGCCATCGTGGATGAAAAACACCAGAAGCCTGAATTGAAGGCCACGAAGAAAAACATCTGATTCACCGGCGAATCCTGTTTTTGTCGTAACACGGCGACACCAATCAGGAACGTCAAAGCGGCAACGCAGAAGTTGATTACCGACGTCAGCGTCACGAGAGTCGGAATCGAGAAAATGATTGACATCGGTCCGGAAAGGTAATACAGTGAGCCGTCATTCGCAGTCGAATGATACCACAAACACGGAGCGCCCCGGAACAGGGCCAGGAGTACAACATGAGTCAGGTCAGCTGCACCCACATCACCGTCGTCACTGATGAGTCCGTTCGGTCAAAACTGTGGGATGTCTATTGCGCAGCATTCGGAGCCGACGATGCCGTCTGCATCCAAGAGCAACTGTGCTACAGCAAGGAGGAATTTGAAACCGCCTTGCTCGATGTGGAATACCGAAAATTCATCGTCGCGGACAATGGAGAGCCGGTCGGATTCTTCCTGTGCACGAACAACCTTGAGAAGGCGCGGGTGGCATACGTCAATCCAAAGCGACTCCTTGCACAGTTTCCCGAGTACGCAGGCCGCATATACTACTTTACGGCTATTGCTATCAGGCCAGACTGCCAAGGCCGACGATTCACTGGTCCGCTCGTCGTAGCATCCACTTCATACATGGATGAAATGAATGCTCTCGTGGCATTCGATTTCTCCCCCGAGAAGAACGGGGCGTTACCGGATTTCCTCGTGCGTGGCATGCAGTCAGTCCAGGCTCGATTCGGACTGACAACTGACACGTCGACCTATATCCCCATGGGCGGCCAACAGTACGGGGTCATCAAGATGTCCAAGAATCAACCGTAGGTATCATAAAAGCGAGGCATCCTGCCTCGCTTTTCCAATATCCATCTTCATTCCGTCATGCCGTCACCTTCTCTTCCGTAGCGACAGCAGATGCAGTCCCCGCTCCCTGCAGCACTCGCACCTCAGGGAACGCGAACCCGTTGTATGACACATACGAATTCGTATACGCCCCTGCGATGTCGAAGATCACTCGATCCCCGACCGCTAGCGCGGGAATCTCCACGTCCTTGACGATGACATCCACGCTGTCACAGGTCGGGCCGACGAGCGTGACGATTTCCTTCTCGCCTGCGCCGGCCTTGGTGATGAATCGCATGGGGTACCAAAACGCCTCGTACGCTTCCATCAGGCCGTTGAACAGGCCGGCGTCGAGGAAGATCTTCTTCTCCCCCGCCCGGACCGCGCGACAGATGACCGACGCAACGAACGTTCCCGCATCCGCGACCATGAACCTGCCCGGTTCGATCATGATCCTGGTCGCTTCCGGCAGGAGGCTCTTGATGTTCGCCTGCGCCGCAGTACCGATCTCCGCGAGGGTCGGGAGACCGATGCGATACGGTGCCGGCAGACCGCCACCCAGGTTGAGCGTGGTGAGCGAGACGCCTTCTGCTTGCGCCTTCTTCCATACGCCGGCGCAGTGTCGGACCGCAGCCTCCCAGTTGGAGATGTTCTCGCATTGCGAGCCCACATGGAACGTGGTCCCCACCGGAACGAGACCGCTATCCTTGGCTTTCACGAGCAGGCGGACGGCTTCGTCCTCACCGACGCCGAATTTGCCAGCGAGCGGCCAACCGCTGCCCGTGTTGTCCACGGCAAGGCGGATGATGACGTCGCTGCCCGGCGCGAGCGCGGCGAGCTTTTCGATCTCGTCTTCGGTATCGAACGCGTACAGGCGCACGCCCTCGGCGAAGGCGAATGCGATCTGTCCCGGGATTTTCACCGGATTCGAGAAGGTGATCCTCGATCCATCGATGCCGAGCGCACGCAACTGCGCGATCTCGCCAGCTGAGGCGACGTCGAAATTCCCTCCCTGACGCTCGATCGCCTGCAACACGGAAGGATGGTTGTTCGCCTTCATCGCGAAGAAGATGTTCACGTCGGCGCCGAAAGCCGCCTTGATGCAGCGGTAGTTCTCGGTTACCCGGTCCTCATCGATGATGATGAACGGGGTTTTTGCTGACGCGTCTCCTGCGAGGTGTAACAATTCCATGGCCGTGAGTGACATTGGGAAGCCCCCTGATTGACTGCAGCGTATCGAAGAAAGGCTGGCGCCACAAGGCGTTCGCGGAGGGTATTGTGGAAAGGACAAGGGAGACTCCGTGGCTGTGTCCGTAAGATGGCGGACATTTCAACCTACGTTTGCTGCGTTTTATCGTCAAGTGTAATCCGCAAATAAGAAAGCGCGCCAGATAATCCTGGCGCGCGTTCAATACTGATGGGCTTATTTGACCGGAGCGGAAACCCCGCCCTTCGCCGCCAGCCACACCGCCCCGATCGCGAGGAGGATGGCCCCGGCCTGGTACAGGTTGGGCACCGTCGCGGTGAGCACGAGCGCCAGGAAGGCGATGAACACCGGCATGAGCCCGGCGCAGACCGTGACCATGAAGACGTTGCCGCCGGCGTTGTTGTACGCGCCGACGTAGAAGTAGTCTGCGAAGTAGAACACCGTGCCGGCAAGGAACGTGAGCCAGAGGGCGGAACCGCTCGGCCAAACGATGGCCTGGCCGGAGAACTTCATCTTGGCCAGCGTGGCCAGCGCCCACGGGAACATGGCCACGTAGAACAGCAGGACGACGGCGCCCGTGCTGTATGGACGCAGCTTGGCATCGATGATGATGTTCTGCGTGGCGTACAGGAACACGCCGATGACGGCGTAAAGGACTGGGGACATTGAGAGAGCTCCTAGGTTGGAGTCCGATTGGTTTCGGACCGGATAACGTAGCAGCTCAATGGTGATTTGTCAATGACTAATGACTCTTAACCCTTTTGGAATGTGTGACATACTACCTCCATGATCACCCCATCAACATCCCTTACCTGGACCTGGCGCATCT
Source organism: Candidatus Parcubacteria bacterium (assembly GCA_041169025.1). Taxonomy (GTDB): domain Bacteria; phylum Patescibacteriota; class Patescibacteriia; order SG8-24; family SG8-24; genus JBEEJS01. The sequence goes on along the minus strand of JBEEJS010000101.1, from coordinate 11,129 downwards.
TCGGCTGGTTCCTCCTCACCGCCATGGCGTTGTTCGTCTTTTCCCTGAACAACGCTTTCGTCTATGACGACGTATCGCAGATTGCCTACTCCACCGACATCCGTCACATGCAGTCCGTCACCGCTTTCTTCGCGCACGGAGCACGACTGAAAGGAGAAACGCATGTCAACGCGCTGAACGTCTTCTATCGGCCCATGATGTTCTCGGCGTATACGCTGCTGTATGCCCTGTTCGGTCTGCGTCCGTGGGCGTTCCACATTCCGCAAATCGCCATCTTTGCTGCAAACGCGAGCCTGCTCTATTGCATCCTTGGTGCATTCGTCCGGCGTCGCGTCGCCGCTTTCGCTGCTGCCGCGTACCTTCTCCACCCCCTCAGTAGTGACACCGCCATCTATGCTGCGAACCTCCAGGACGCCCTCTACGCCTTCTTCGGACTGTGGGCGCTCTACTTGCTCGTCGCGGTACGACGGAGAGTGTCCTGGAAGCGCGGATGCGCAATCGCGGCACTCCTCGTGTTCAGCATGCTCTCAAAGGAAAGCGGCTTTGCGTTCCTCGGCCTCTCCGTCCTGTTCGTCGCGCTTTTCCGGCCACGCGACGATGCCGCACGCGTGCTCACGCCAATCACGGCCGGGATGGCTCTCATGTTTGCGCTACGTGCGCACGCCATGATGAACGTCGCCCCGATGCTCAACGCATCACGCATCTCCCTCGTCCCACTCGGAACTCGGATGCTGTCGCTACCGAAAGCGCTCGCCTATTATTTCGGGCGGTTCCTTTGGCCGAACGATCTTGCCGTTGGGCAGGAATGGATCGTGCGAGCGGCGACCTTTCAAGCGTTCTGGATCCCTTTTGCCTTCGTGACGATTTTCATTGCTGGACTCATCGCGCTAAGCACGTACGCCGGTCGTAGGGAACGCCAGCACGTAAAACCACTACTCTTTTTTTGGGTATGGGCGCTCGGCGGACTTGCGCTTCATGCACAGATCATCCCGCTCGACATGACCGCTGCGGACCGTTGGTTTGTGCTGCCCATGTCGGGTATCCTCGGCATCCTAGCCATTTCGGCGGATGCGTTCCTGAGCGCGCATCCTAGATGCGTATCTCACCCATATGCGAAATACGGCGCTGCGATGCTCCTCGCGACATTGGCGATCCTTACCATGGTGCGTGAGTTTCAGTGGCATTCACCGGAACGACTGTATGCCCATGACATCGAGGTTTCAGAGATGGCGCCGCAAGCGGAAACGCTGTACGGCGGCATACTTTCGGACAGCGGACGTTACGCCGAAGCGCAACCGCACCTCCAGGCCGCTTTGCGACAGTATCCCGAATCGGTAAACGCCGCGTCCGCGCTGGCATGCAACGCTTACAAGCTTGGTCACACAGAAGACGCACGAAAGATGCTTCGAGGCGTCATCGCTGCCCATGCTGCAGACGAACTCTCACTCGCATATTTCTGCCTCGCGCAAATCCAATTGGATCATGACGGAAACGCGCGCGCCGCACGGGAAACCGCACGCCTGGGCCTTGCCGTATCCCAAAACCAACCGTACTTGCTGCAAATCGAACTAGTGGCTTCCGACAGGCTCAAGGATGGTCCGGCGACGGTGCACGCCGCGCGCATGCTGTACGGACTCTATGGGGACATGGAACACGAACAAATGGTCCGCACGGCCTTGGCAAGATATCCGGAGGCGGAGGCGAGATAGGCCTGGAACAAAATTTCCATTCTGCAAAAAGACAGGGCGCCACGCCCCGTCTTTTCTCTGCATGCATCACATCTCCCTCGGCGCCCCGATCCCAAGCAGCCACAACCCGTTCTCCAACGCCACCCGCGCGGCTTCCGTGATGGCCAAGCGGCGGCAGCGGTCGGCAGCGCTCACATTGGACGCCAGCACCGGCACGTCGCGGTAGAACGCGCTCGCCGCCTGCGCCAGTTCAAACAGATACTGGGCCAACACCGACGGCTTGTACGCATCGGCGGCTGCGGCGACCGCGCCCGGCAGGTCCGCCACCAACCGGAGCAGCGCGTACTCCCCCGCGTCATCTGAAGCGCTGCATACCGACACCGTTTCACCGGCAGCCTTCGCCAAAATGGACGATAGCCGCGCGTGCGCGTATTGGATGTACGGCCCGGTGAAGCCCTCAAACGCGAGCGCCTCGGTTTTGTCGAAGGTGATCTCGCGCTCCGTGTCCTGTCGCAGCATGCCGAACTTCATGGCGGCTTCGGCGATGGTCCAGGCGGCGGCGTTCACGCGTTCCTCTGACCACTCGGTCCGGCGAGCGCGCGTTTCGGCGGCTGCGGCGGCAACCATCTCATCGCGGAAATCCTCGTATGATACGATGTTGCCTTTGCGGGACGACATCGCGCCGTCCTTCAGCGTCACGAACTCGTATCCCAGGTGCGCCATGGGCTTCTCGAATCCCATGCGCCGCAGCGTCGCCATGAGCTGCTTGAAGTACAGCGACTGGCGGGAATCCACCACCACCACGCTCTTGGCGATGTCGGGATATTCCTTGTCCTTGAGCATGGCGAGCGCCAGCTCCTTGGTGGAATACAGCGACGCGCCGTCGGATTTCAAGACGAGGAACACGCCGAGGTCTTCGGGCGTTTCCAGGTTCACGATGAGGGCGCCGCGCTCGCCTTCTTCGGCGATGCCACGCGTTTTCAAATCAGCCACGAGTTTCTTGCCCGGCCCCTCTACCTCGGATTCGTAATAGATGCGGTCGTATTCGCAGCCGAGTTCCTTGAAGATGGCGGCGAGCTCGTCGATGCACCACTGGCGGGTCTGCACCCAGAGGGCGTCCCATTCCGGGTCCTTGGCTTCCAGCTTGCGCAGCACCTCCGCGACCTCTTCCTTGTACGCTTCGTTCTCCTCCACCTTGGCGGTGGCTTCGGCGTAGATGCGACCGAGCTCACGGCCGCGGTTCTCCGTGGCGAGCGTACCGCCGTGGAACTTCTTCAGCGCCCACAGGCATTTGGCCACGTGCGCGCCGATGTCACCGGGGTAGTTCACTGGGATCACGTCGTAGCCGTTGGCGCGCGCCAGGCGCACCACGGACAGGCCGAGCGCGAGGTTGCGCAAATGCCCCACGTGCACTTCCTTGTGCGTGTTCGCCTGGCCGTATTCGATCATGATCCGCTGACCACGCTTGTCCGCGGCGTGCCCAAAATGCATGGCACGACCGAAGACTTCCTCGAGGACCGCGGTGGAGAACGCGCTCTTGTTGAAGGAGAAATTGACGTACGGACCGACGGCGCGGATTTCACCGAGCAGTCCTGCGGGTTTGATCATCTCCGCCACTTCCTTCGCGATTGCCACGGGATTCCCTTTCGCGACTTTGGCCGCACCGAAACACGGGAACGACAAATCGCCCATGTCGGCCTGCGGAGGCTTCACGAGATCGGATTCGGAAACGGAAACGCCCTCGGGCAGGGCTGCACGAAGGACGGAAAGGGCTTGGAATTTCGCTTTTTCAAGGGTGGCCATGGGAAAGTGATTCCTCAATAGACTAGGGGGTTTGGAGGGATAAATCAATGGGTCGATGTGCGTACCGACGAACGCGAAGGAAAAGAAACGCCCCGGTCCATGAAGGACCGGGGCTTCGTCACGTTCTTGTCACTGGCACTTCACTGGGCAGGCCGGGTCGAAGTCCTCGTTGCATCCCATCGGATTGTCGGCCAAGTGGATGATGGAGTAGTTCCAACGGAAGCCTGACCAACCTTGCACCTGGAACCATCGCCCGAGATCATACGAAATCTGCGACCAAGAGAGTTCTGGCACCGTACCGTTGACGCCGGTGCCGTACAAGCCGGTGCCGACACCCATGACCTTGAAAGTCACGCCGTCCGCGGTATTCGAGTACCCGTAGACGACGAACGTCTCGAAACGGCTCTCGTCGCCGATGACGACCGGACGTCCGTTCGCGATTTCGGTCATAAACTGCGATTCCGAGATTTGGCCCTTCACCGTCATGCCATGAATTCCCGCGGGAAGGTCAGCGGCATGTGCGGGAAACGGGCCAACCGGGGTGTAGCAGATGTCGGGATAGCAGGCCGCGCCCGTCGGCGTACTACTCACGTCCGCCAGCGCCTGCTGGACGCAGGCGTTGTGCGCGAGACCGTAGTACGACAGAACGCTGCCATACGCGCTCATCCACCATCGCTGCGAGCAATCCGCAAGGACGTTGGCGTACAGCGCATGCTGTTCGTCCACCAGCGGCACGTTAACGACAGCAAACGTACCCGTACCGATGACGGGCGCGATTCGTTCATTGCAAGGAACGCCGGTCTGATGGTTCGCGACGATGAACGTCCGTGTCGAACCGACGCCGCCGAAACCCGGTCGGTTTACGAACGCGTACGCGGTGACTTGGATGGGCCCATCGACGTACTCCGCGGTGTTCAAGGCGTACATTCCTGTAGATCCGGGTATGTCTGCGTAGGACGTGGTCTGGCCGTCCGCGTGAACCACCTGTAACCAAAGGTGGTCAATCGGATAACTGCCGACCGCATCCACCTTGATGATGATCATGCCGGCGACGGTATCTCCCGTTTGGAGCAGATCGGTGAAATGCACGACCGTATTGTTTACGGCGCCGTCTCCTCCCGTCCCTCCCGACCCGCCGACGCCGCCTGCTCCTCCGCCGCCCATGCCGCCGACATTCGGCGGATTGGATGCGAAGAGGGTGAGATACGCCAAGCCGTATGCGCCGGCAGCGTCTTCCGTGCGCGCGTACAGGTTGATGGCTTGTCCCTGCCCGTATGCGCGGGAGTCGACCGTCGCAATCACGGACGTCGTACCCGTGGCGATCGGCACGTTGCTTTCCAGGCGATACAACAGCGTCCGCGTCACCGCGGTGTCGTCCGCGGCCTCCACCGTGACGGTGAAGACGCCGCTGACCATGCTGCCTTCCGTCGGCGCCGTGAAACGCACCGTTGGCGGCTGATTGACTGGCATCACATACGACGCGTTGTCCACAGTGAGCGTGCGTTCCACGGTGGCCAAGAGCGCGCCGCTCGCGTCTCTCGCCTCTCCGCGCATCCAGAGCGGCCCGTCCGGCACCGCATGCGCCGAATCCTGGAGCGACGTGCGCCCGAGATTGGTGGACGTGCCATACTTTCCGTTCTCGCCCCAGATGAGCGTCATCACTGGCGTCTGTCCCTGCGCGAACGCGGTCACCGTGGTGGTGAAATCGCCGTGCACGTGCGCGCCGTCAGCAAGGCCGTCGTCCCAATAGGCGACCGTAGGCATCGGTGGTGGTGGCGGCGGGTTGAAGAACCTGCCGGTCGTATCCACGTTGCCGCCGCCCGCACCGGCAATCGGTACGGGGCCGCCGCCTTGTCCGGATTCGCCTTGTCCGGCACCGCCTTGACCGGCAACGCCTTGGCCATTACCCGATTGGCTGATATCGCAGCCCGCGAGGTTCAGGAACGTCGTCATGCCAAACAAGAGCGTCACTGTCTGCATCGTCCGCATGTTTCCTCCGTACTTCCTGACGTATGTCAGTCAGGATTGCCGTTGTTTAGCACAAAAACGCGCATCCGTCAAGATGCGCGCATTGGAATTTTCGTCGCATTACTCCGATTGGATGTTCACGAAATGCCGCTTCCCTTTCTGTATCAGAATTGGCGTCTTCCCCACCACCACCGTAGCCGCGATATCCTTCTGCACCTCCCCCGCCACCCGCACGCCGCCTTCTGCGATAAGCCGCCGTGCCTCGCCATTGGACGCAGCGAGCTTGGCCTCCACGAGGATGGCGATGAGCGAAGTCTGGCCGGCTTTCAGGGCGATAGTCGGCACGTCATCCGGCACCTCCTTGTTCTTGAACACCTGCACGAACCGCGCTTCCGCGGCATCGGCGGCCTTGGCCGAATGGTACTGCGTGATGATTTCGCGCGCCAGACGCACCTTGGCGTCCCGCGGATTCTTGCCCGCCGCCAATAACGCATCCACTTCAGCGGGCATGACATCAGTCGTCAAAGAGAACCAATCCCGCAGCAACGCATCCGGCACCGTCATCACCTTCCCAAACATCTCATCCGGCGCATCCGTGATTCCCACGTAATTCCCCAAGGATTTGGACATCTTCTTCACGCCGTCGGTGCCCACCAACGTCGGGCCGAGGAACATGCAGCATTGTTCGGCCATGCCGGACTTCTTCTGCAGCTCGCGGCCGGCCAGGATGTTGAACATCTGGTCAGTGCCGCCGATCTCCACGTCCGCCTTCAGCATGACGCTGTCATACGCCTGCATCATGGGGTACAGCAGTTCGTGCATGTGCACGTCGGTGCCCGCGGCGAGACGCTTCTCGAAATCATCGCGTTCGATCATGCGCGCCACCGTGAACTTGGTGGTGAGCGCGAGGACGTCCAAGAACTTCAGCTTGGAAAACCACTCACTGTTCTTGTGCACCTCCACCTTCTTGATGTCGAGGATCTTTCCGGCCTGCGCCAGATACGTCTTGGCGTTGGCGTCCACTTCCTTCTTGGTGAGCGGCGGACGTGTCTTGGACTTGCCGGACGGATCGCCGATCATGGCGGTGTAGTCACCGATAATGAGGACGATCTTGTGCCCCATGTCCTGGAACTCGCGCAGTTTGCGGAGCTGCATGGCGTGGCCCAGGTGCAGATCCGGCGACGTGGGGTCCATGCCGAGCTTGATGCGGAGCTGCTTGCCGGACGCGAGGCGCGCGGCAAGGTCTCCCACCACGCGGTCCACGCGGCGGGTGAGGACGTTCTGGATGGCGGCGGAATCGGTGGAGAGCTTCATATATCAGGGGAAACGTATCGGATTTCGGGGATTAAGGGAAGGATGGGCTTGAGGCCTGCTCACGCCCGCCCCCGCCATATTTTGCCCGTAATTCTTGACAAATTAGCCAAAATGCGGTACCTTGTCTTGTTGACCCGAACCCCGGGCGACAAAGGAGTTCCAATGAAAGAGTCCGTTCCCGTTCCCCCATCGACCTTCGATTGGTCGTGGGTCGAGCCGTTTTCCACCTATCTGAACCACCGTTTCTTCGGCAATCCGATCGCGCTGGCGCTCGTGCTCGCGCTATCGTTCGTCGCGTTCCTGCTGGCGAAGCGCACAATGCGTTCGTCGGGCATCGAGATGCCGTTGCGGCGTTGGCGCACCGCTCATGCGCTTCTCGGCGCGGCCACCGCGACGTACGTCTTCGTCGATATCGATCGACTGACCGGCCCGATGATGATCGGACCGCTGACGTTCATCCTGATCAGCGTCGTCGGCTACCTGAAGGGCAGCGACGCGCTCAAGACCACTGAACCGAAACTCGAAGATGACGCGGAGATCATCGATGCCGATGACGCGGCGCCGCTCAAGGCGGTCGTGGTCACCGCGGAACGCCGCAATGAGACGCACGGCTTCTCGAAGCCAGGCGCATGATACTCGAGAGGCCCTGCAGGATGCGGGGCCTTTTCAATTGGCCGAGCGTGTCGTACCATGTCCGGACGCTCTTTGGAGGTTCGCATGGATTCGTTCCTGAAGTTCATCGTCACGGTTCCGCTGAACGTCTACGTCGCGTGCGCGTTCGCGCCGTTCATCGTGGCGTTCCTCTACGCCTACGCGATCCCGAAGGTATCGATCCGCATGCTCGCCTTCGCCATCCTGCGGCTCGACATCGCGCTCATGCTGCTGCGCCTCGTGGCGGCATCCGGCCAGAAACCGGTATCGGCCTGGGACGGACCGGTCACGACCATCATCGTCGCATTGCTCGTGAACATCGGGTTCATCCTGCACGTGCATCATGAGATGCTGCTGCGGGATATGCGCCAGAAGGCGGAGGAGGAAAAGGAGATGGCGCGGAAGAAGAGCGCGGAAGACGAGGCGCTGTCGTGACGGCGCGGAAGAAACCGTACCGCATCCTGACGCGGCGCGGCGTGCGCGACCGCAAGCGTCCCGGCCGTTTTGCGGGCTGGGATGGAGGATTACGGAAGCGCATCTTCGGCAGGCTGACGTGCGCATCCGGAAAACGGTTGATGCGTCAGATAAACCGCGTATTCTTCGCCTCGTGGGAAGACGCTGTGGCCGCCGGATATCGGCCGTGCATGAAGTGCAGGCCGGAACCGGATGACCGGTACGAGCGCGCGCGCGGCGAGTGGGTGCTCCTACCCAAGAAATCGTGATTGCGAAAAAACCGGTCCTCTTCCGAGGGCCGGTCTTTTATTGCCGCGCGGCGTGCGCTATTTCAGCGCGTCCAATTGCGCCGTCAGCTTCTCCGCCTTCTCCTTAGCGTCCGCCAGCTTCTGCCGCTCGAGCGCGATGACCTTTTCCGGGGCGCGGGCGACGAAATCGGCGTTGTCGAGTTTGCGGGATTGCACCTCCACGTACTTGGCCGCCTCGTCGTATTCCTTTTGGAGGCGGGCCTTTTCCGCGGCGGGGTCCACGAGGCCTTCGAGGGAGATGAGCACCTCTGTCGTTCCCGCCATGCCTGATGCGGCATGCTGCGGACGCGGCATGCCCTCCGACTTCCCGCAGGCTGCGGCATGGATTTGTCCGGCCTTCGCAAGGGTGGCGATGATCTTCAGTTCCCCTTCGGCGATGAACGCGTCATCGCTGCCGCAGAAGACGTACGTATCCACGCGCTTGCCAGGTTCCACTTTGTGGGTGGAACGAAGGTTACGGATGGTCGTGACGATTTCCTGCAACTTGGTGAAACGCTTTGCGTCTGATTCGTCGGCGACCGCACCCGTCGCCACCGGCCACTCCGCCACCATCAGGAAATCATCCTTGCCTGCGGCGAACGTGTGCGCCCAGATCTCCTCGGTCACGAACGGCATGAACGGGTGCCAGAGTTTGAGGACGGCGCTCAAGACATAGGAAAGCATCTCGTCCTTGCCGCCTTCGATCTTGGCGATCTCCAAGTACCAGTCGGCAAGGTCGTTCCAAGTGAAGTCGCGGAGCGTTTCGCCGGGACGGGAGAGGACCAGTTTTTCAAGATCGTCCGACACTGACGCGATGGTCGCATCCAGGCGTGCGAGGATCCAGCGGTCCGCGAGCGTCTTCGGTTCCGGGCGCCCCGATGGTCGCGCCAACCCCGGCGCGCTCATCATCACGAAACGCGCGATGTTCCAGAGCTTGTTGGTGAAGTTGCGGAAGTAGCCGATCTTCTCCTCCGAAATGCGCATGTCGTTGCCGGGCGAATTACCGAGCACGAGCGAGAGACGCACTGCATCCGTGCCGAATTTCTCGGAAACCACGAGCGGATCGATGATGTTCCCCAGCGATTTGCTCATCTTGCGGCCTTGCTCGTCGCGCACCAGGCCGTGGAGGTACGCGGTCTTGAACGGCACTTCGCCGAGCGCGTACGTGGACATCAAGATCATGCGCGCAATCCAGAAGAAGAGGATGTCGCGGCCGGTTTCCAGGACATCCGTGGGGTGGAACTTCGCCAGGTCGCCTTCTTTCACGCCGCCGGCGTACTTGTCCGGCCAACCTAAAGTCGAGAACGTCCACGAACCGGAGGAGAACCAGGTGTCGAGGGTGTCGGGATCCTGCTCCCAACCATCGCCCGACGGTTTTTCCGCGCCCACGACGATTTCCTCGCCGCGGTGCCACGCCGGCACGCGGTGCCCGAACCAGATCTGGCGCGAGATGCACCAGTCGCGCAGGTTGTCGATCCAATGGAAATACACCTTCTCGAACTGCTCGGGCATGATCTTCACCTGGCCGGATTGCACGGCTTCGCGCATCAGGTCCTTGAGCGTGGTCCGCTCCCCCTTCTTCCACATGCCGAGCGTGTCCTGACGGAGCGTGAACTCCTTGTTCGCGCGCACGAACCACTGCTTCATTGGCAGCTGTTCCACCGGCATGCCACCGCGCTCCGCCACCGGAAGGTTCTGCTTGATTTCCTCGACGGCGATCAGAAGACCGGCGGCCTGCAGCGCGGCTTCGATCTTCACGCGCGCTTCCTTCACGGTGAGTCCGCGGTATTCCTCCGGCACCGCGTCGTTCATGCAGCCGTCCGTGCCGATGACCTGCACCGTGGGCAGCACCGGCGACTGGCGCGCGGCCATGTCGGCGTCGATCATGGAGTGCGCGGGCGTGACGCCGAGTGCGCCGGTACCGAATTCCGGATCCACCTCACGGTCGGCGATCACGCGAACGGTGAGTTTCTGACCGCAGAACGTCGGCGTGAACGTCTTGCCTACGAACGCGGCGTACCGCGCGTCATCCGGATGCACCGCCACCGCGGTGTCGCCGAACTTGGTTTCCGGACGCGTGGAGGAAATCACGATGGGGAAATCACGGTCGTACTTGAAAGTGAGGAAACGCGCGACGGTTTCCTTCATCTCCACTTCGTCATCGGACAGCGTGGTTTGGAACTTGGGATCCCAGTTGACGATGCGGTCGCCGCGCTCGATGAGTCCGTCCTCATGCATCATCTCAAAGAGACGATTGACCGCGCGGTTGCGCGCGTCATCAAACGTGTACGCCTCGCGAGACCAGTCGCACGACGCACCCATCTTGCGCGTCTGCATTACGATGGTCTTGCCGGAGTCGGCGGCGAATTTCACGACCTCTTCCAAGAACTTCTCGCGACCGAGTTCTCGGCGCGGGTTCTTCATGCCCTGTTCACGCAGGATACCCTCCACCTTCACCTGCGTGGCGATGGCGGCGTGGTCCGTGCCCGGCAGCCACAGCGCGCGCTTGCCGCGCATGCGGTTGAAGCGGATCATAAGATCCTGGAGCGCGTTGCCGGTGGCGTGGCCCACGTGCAGGATGCCGGTGCGGTTGGGTGGCGGCATCATGATGGTGAACGGTTCGCTGCGCTTCTTGCCGCCCTCGAGATCAGGCAGGTTGTCCGGATTGAAAAGACCGCTCGCTTCCCAGCGGGCGTAGATGGCGTCTTCCACGAGTTTGGGGTCGTATGCCTTGGGGAGAGCGGCGGCTGCGGACTCCTGGGCAGCACCGGCGGATTCTTCGGGGGCGGCGTTTTCAGTGCTCATATGACGTGGATTATCCGTATATATGAGGGTTTAGGCAAGGGCGCTGCAAAACATGTAAAGCGGAAGTTAAATTGTCCTGTTCCGGCGGAAGTTAAAATGTCCGCTTTTAGGTTCCGGCCGTTTCGCAGTGCAGTATTTCGATTCCTCGCTGGGCAGCCAA
>JBEEJS010000100.1:0-9485 GCA_041169025.1 Candidatus Parcubacteria bacterium | reverse complement strand
GTTCCTCATCGGCGGCATCACCCTGGCCGGCGTCGTGCAGCTCCTCTATTTCTTCTTCGCACGCGAGGTCTGGCACATCTACGCGCTCAACGTGCTCGACGGCCTGGCGTACGCCATGCAGGTGCCCACATGGCTCGCCATCTACACGCGCCACATCGACAAGAAGCATGAGGGGACGGAGTGGATGCTGCATTCCAACGCCATCGGCCTGGGATATGCCGCCGCTGCCGCCCTTGGTGGCGTGCTGGCGGAGCGCTTCGGGTTCCGCAACATATTCCTCATCACCGCCGCCTTCCTGTTCGCCAGCGCGGCGATGCTGCTCACGTTGCGCGGCAAGCTCTACGTGAGCGACGCGGGCGACGGCGACGGCATCCTGGATGGCCATAAATCGCTCACGCGTTAGCATATGGGCGCATTCTGGCACGACGCGTTGTACACGCCGCTCTTGAACTTCCTCATCTTTTTGTATTCCGGCCCGGCGTTCTTCAACCTCGGCGTCGCCGTCATCGAACTCACCGTGCTGCTCCGCATCGTCATGCTCCCGCTGACGGTGCTCGACGAGCGCAACCGCGCGCGGTACGAGCGGCTGAACCTGGCCATCGAGGCCATCGAGCGCGACTACAAGGCCGATCACGTGGTGCGCAAGGAGAAGATCCGCGAACTGCTCAAGGAGCACAAGGTGAGTTACTGGGCCAAGTCGCTCGGACTGGTCATCCAGCTGCTCGTGCTCGTGCTGCTGTACCAGGTGTTCCTTGCCGGCATCCGGTTCTCCGGTTCGGAAGCGCTGTACTCGTGGGTCACCATCCCATCGTTCATCGACACGAACTTCCTCGGCTTCGACCTGGCAGACCGCAGCGTGCTCTGGGCCGGCATCGTCGGCGTGGTGCTGTTCCTGCAGATCTACGCCGTGCAGCGCAAGCGGGAATACCTGGTGGGCAAGAGCGACGTTGCCTACCTGTTCCTTTTCCCCATCTTCAGCACCGTCGTGCTGCTCCTGCTGCCGATGGTGAAGTCGGTGTTCGTCCTTACCTCGATGGCGTTCTCCATGCTGGTCTTCGTCATCCGACGCACCTTCTGGGCGCCGGAGAAGGAGATGGCGGAGGCTGCGGCGGCCGATAAGGCCGCGGCGAAGAAACACTGATCCCCGTGATATGAGCGACAGCCTGGATAAGATCATGTATTCGTTCGTGATGGAGGACATCCTGAAGGGGCTCTTCATCCGCGTGCCGCCCGGATATGTGGCCTGCGTGTACGACCTCGGACAGGGCGTGCTCAAGACCGTGCTCACGCCCGGCCTGCATCTCAAGATCCCGTTCTGGCAGAAAGCCAAGCTGTTCAACACGCAGACGCTGGAATACTCCATCTCGCGCAAGTTCAACCCGGAGAACACCAGCGCGCTCGGCGACACGCCCATCGTGGCGCAGACGCTGGACGGGAAGCGCATCTCCATAGAAGGCACGGTGCTGCTCCGGCTGGACATCAACCAAGTGCCGCACATCTGGCAGAACATCGGCGACGATTTCGTTTCCAAGATCGTGCGCCCCACCATCCGCAGCCGCATGAGCATGATCGCCTCGCGGTACGCGCATCAGGACATCTGCTCCACGCACCGCGACAAGGTGGAAATCGAGACCAAGCAGGAACTGGAACGCATCTTCTATCCGCGCGGGATCTTCGTGGAGAACGTGCTGCTTTCCAGCGTGGGACACGTGGGGAGCGGGGACGGGCACGAGGAGAAGCACGGCTAGCGTCCGCGCGCACCCGTTGCGCGGGCACGCCAGCTTGACGAAGAAGAAGGGCAACGGTATCATCCACCGTCGTCCTTTTTCGTTCCCGGAGGTTCGCATGACCGCGCGTTCGTACGTCCTGAAACCCGACTACTCCCTCTGGCTCGGCTCATCGTCCCGATGGCGCCGCCAGATCATGCACCGTCTCGGCGTGCCGTTCGCGGTGACCGAGGCGGACATCGATGAGAAGGCCATCCGCCACCCGAATCCCACCGAACTTACGCGGAGGCTCGCCGTCGCCAAGGCGGATGCCATCCTCGCGCGAGGCACGTTGCCGCCGGGCGCGGTGCTCATCACCGCGGATCAGGTCATCAGCGTGGGCGGTGAGATCCGGGAGAAACCGGAGGATGAGCGGCAGGCGCGCGACTGGCTTCGCGCCATGCATGAACGGCCCATCGGCAGCCATGTGGGACTGTGCCTGACCATCCTCATGCCGCACGGTCCGCAGAAGCTGGCGTGTCGCGATACGGAGACCGACTTCACCATCGTGACGTTCAAGCCGATCCCGCTTGACGTCATCGAAGCGATCATCGCCCAGGGCGAAGCGCTCACCTGCGCCGGCGCGCTCCGCATCGAAGATCCGCTGGCGGCCCCATACGTGAAGAGCACGATGGGAACTTGGCAGCCGGGATTGCGCATGGCGTTTGAGGAGTCGGAAGCCACCCTGGAGAACACGCGAACCAGCATCCAGGGGCTGCCCATCGGAAGGCTGGGGGAGATGCTGACGGAATTCGGCATCATCGCACCGGTGGCGCAATAAGCGATTGGTGGCGAGGCACAGACGGAAATTGAGCTTAAAACCCGCCCTTTGAGGCGGGTTTTTCTCTGGGCAAGGGGGAAGGCCAGATAAGTCAGAAAATCTTGACAAAATGAGCAAAATGCGCTATCCTTCCTGGTTGCCCTATGGCAACAGAAAGAATAGGACAGGATGGCATTCGCGGCCTTCTTGGAAGATACGCGTTTCTCGCTCGCACTCTCGTGCCCCAGCCCCGAGCTGGAGCAACGCATGGATCTGGTCACCGGTCCGGTGTTCGACTCTCTCGCGGCTTCTGACTGGCAATTGTGCAGCCGGGAAGAGGCGCAACGACAACAGGTGCGGATTCGTATGATCTACGAAATCGCCTTCAAGGTGCGTCGCATCAAGGGTGACGCTCCGATCCGTTCCATCGTGTTCCACACCGACGAGGAAATCGTCCCACGTCTCGCCGTCCCGCGCGCGCTGGCGGCGAACGACAACGATCGCTCAAGCCTTCGCCTCCGCGTCGGTCAGGATGTCATCGACGCTCATGACGTGCTCCTCCTCGCCTCGCGGCTGAAGGCGCACGGCATCAGCGATGATTCCCGGGTCAGTGCTTGGCAAGGGCTCGGCGGTCATCAGTTCGATGCCGCCGCACACCACTGCATGGTCCGTTCCATCGGACCGACAGGGGCGTCCGCGTCACGCATGCTCGTCGCTGCCATGGTGGAATACGCCGCGGTCGCACGAAGCGGCGCGACGGAGTCCATGAAGCCGCTAGAGCTTCTCCTCGCCTCGTTCCGCATCGCGTTGCCGGTCATCACCGTCCGCGACGACAAGACCGCGATCCTCGCGATCACCAAGCCGTGACGGAGCTACCGTCCGGCATACCGCCCCCTCTCAGGATGAGATGGGGGCGGTTTTACTTTTACTCCGCGCCAAAGAAAACGCCGGCGGCACAAAGGCCGTCGGCGTCATGAAATCAGAGGAGAGGTCCGTTGCGGACGTTGAGCGCGAGCATGATCAGCTCGGAAAAGAACGCGCCGGTGGGGTACAGACGTGGCGGCTCGGCCAGCGGCTGGCTGCGCACGTACGCCATCTGGCGCACGCGCAGGCAATGTGCCGCATCGATGTTCACCTTGCGGTCGTTCTCCCGCCGCATGCCAGGGGCGTACGCCAGGTAGTAGTCGTCCGTGGGCTTGAAGGGGAAGCGTGGGACTTCCTTGAGTGCGGGGTAGCGCCGCTCCATCAGGGCGATGCCTTCCGCAAGCAGGTCGTTCGCGAGCGTGTCCGCGCCGGTGCGCTGATCGATGCAGAGCTGGCTGAACTGCTCCCAGGCGGCGGTGGCCAGGCGCAGGGTGCGCCGGACGGTGCCGGTCTGGACGGGCGGAAGGCGGTAGCGGATGCGGGCTTTCACGGGCGTTGCGGAAGTCTGTGCGTCAGTCGACATCGGTCCCTCGGGGTCAAAGGTCTGCGCGCCACGTTAGCGCATTCGCGGGGGTTTGGCAAGGGTGGTCGGGCGCGACGCCCCGATTGACGGCACGCCCCGTTTCTGCCCACAATGCACCTGACCAAGGAGGTCATCCGTGCCCGATCCAAACGAAGAAAAAGGACACGCGGCGGTCCGTGCGCTCCTGGAGCAGTATGACGATGTCATCACCGAGTACGCGCGCGACGCGCTCGAAGAGGACGTCTCCCCGGAGGACTTCGTCGTCCTCTGCATCGCCGATCGTCCCGACTGGCGGCCCATCAACAGCTATCTGGAGAACGACTGCTGCTTCGGCTTGTACGATGACGAAGGCAAGGTGCCGGCGTACATCGGTTGCATGCTCGTGAGCAACGTCATCGCCGCGTTCCAGCCGCATCTGCCGCTCGTGGTGGAAGCGCTCAAGACGCCGGATCCGTCAGGCCGCGTCCGCATCGTCATCGTCGATGACGACGACGCCGGCGTGGTGCTCAAGACCATGCAGCCGGACCGAACGGCGAACTGAAGGAGACCCGTGGAAGACCCCAAGACGACCGTCGATATCGCCCGCATCACCGATCTCACCCTGCTCCGTCCGGAAGCGACGCTTCCCGACTTGCGCAAGCTCTGTTACGACGCGCACGATTCGGGCTGCTACTCCGTCTGCGTCTCACCCTGGTACGTGGAGCGCGCCATCGACACGCTGCGCGGACCCGGCGACACGCCCGGCTCGGCGGTGAAGGTCATCACCGTGGTCGGTTTCCCGCTCGGTACGAACGCCATCGACACCAAGGCGTTCGAAACGGCACGGGCCATCGAGGACGGCGCCGCCGAGATCGACATGGTCATGAACCTCGGCGCGTTCCTTTCCCGTCGCTACACGTACGTGCAGGCGGACATCCGCGCGGTCGTCGCTGCGGCGGGAGCGGTGCCGGTGAAAGTCATCATCGAATCGGCGGCGCTCTTGCTGGACGACGTCCGGCGAGCGAGCGAGACCGCTGCGTTCTGCGGCGCGGCATTCGTGAAGAGTTCGACCGGCTTCCATCCCAAGGGCGGCGCCACCGTGGAGGCCATCGCGGCGATGCGCGCCGCGGTCGGGCCGGACATCGGCGTGAAGGCGAGCGGCGGACTCAAGAAGCGCGAGCAGGTGCTTGCCATGATCGCCGCCGGCGCCTCGCGGGTCGGCGCATCGAGCAAGGATATCTTCTAAGGGCTCGCCCTCGGGTATCCGCCGCGGCATCGGGACATTCGGGACCGCCCTCGTCATGGGGGCGGTTTTACGTTGACTTTCCGCGTGTTCGGGCGCAACGTTCATGGCGGTTCATTGCCCGGGAGGCAGACATGAAGCTCAAGGAATTCCCGTCCTTCGTCCTCGAGAACGTCGGCGCGTTCGCGGAAGCGTGGCGCACGGCGCCGCGCGAATACATGGAGGAAGGCATGCGCATCTGGAGCGGCGGGCCTCAAGATTTGAAACGCCTCAAGTTGCGTTTCAAGGAAGCGGTCCAACGGGACCGGTATCTCATCCTCCGCTTCGCCAGCACGGTCCGTCAGCGCTCGGGCGAGGACGACACCGCGACGTACTCGGTGTGCATCGATCAGCGCAAGCGCCGAGTGGTGCGCGGCGACTCCGACGACATCCTCTTCGAGGTCCCGGAACTCGGTTACGCGGCGCTTGGCACGATGCTCGTCACCGCGCCGGTGCTCGGTTCGCTCATCGCGGTCCTGCTCGCGCGCCGCGCGCTGTATCACGTGCGGGAAGAATATACCGGTATCGACCGGCACGCGCAGGAACTGTATGACGCGGTGAAGCGCACGCTTCCGGCGATGTTCCGAGACGAACTCCTCGAAGCGCTGCGGAACATGCGCGCGCATGAGCGGTTGCAGCGGTCGCGCGTCACGTTCGACGACGCCAAACGCCTGCTCTTGCGCGCCACGCGGCTGGAACTTGCGGCTGACGATTTCTGGATCTGGTACGACACGGACGGCTTCACCGCGGAAGACGCGGTGGCCGATGCGACGCGCCGCGGCGAGGAGTGCAAGGTGCGCGTGCGTGGCACCACCTTTGAGGGGACGGATGCGGCGGCGCTGCTGCTCTGTCACCGCTGCGCCCAGGATCGTCACGGCGAAAAGACGTGCGACGAAGACGAACCGCAGTAACGCTCGAGCCGCCCTTCTTAATGAGGGGCGGTTTTTTCATGGGTTGGCGCCTGATTCGGGGACTCTGTCGTCCACCGGCCCGCAGTGGCCCTTGACGGCCTCAAAACAGGCGATATACTCCCATTAGCACTCGCACTCATAGAGTGCTAAACTCCAGCAAAAGCGAGGCCTGTGGACAACCCGGGACGCTCGCTTTGCCCGCCGGCCGTGAGGCCCGCTCCACCTATGCCCGAATCCGCAGAAGACAGGCTTAAAGAAGTGTTCCGCATCGTGGTGCGGGAGTATTTGCGTTCCGCCGAGCCGGTGGGTTCCGCCCACCTGGTGACGCGGTACCGCCTTGGCGTGTCTCCAGCCACCGTGCGCAACGACATGGTGGAGCTGGAAGAGCGCGGCCTCCTGGTGCAGCCGCACACGTCCGCCGGGCGCATTCCCACGGAAGCGGGGTATCGCTATTACGTGGACCAGTTCGTGCATCGGGAATCGCTGGAAGAGCGCCGGCGCAAGGAGCTGGAGCAGGCGGTGCATGACCTGGAGAACGACATGGAAGCGGCGGGCCGAGCCTTCGCCAAGAAAGTGGCGGAGATCACGGGGGAGACGGCCATCGTGCGCTTCGGCACGCAGGCGTATCTCACCGGCGTGTCGAACATGCTGCAGAAGCCGGAGTTCTCCGAGGGGGAGCTGATGCGGGAGGCGATGCGGGTGATCGACGACCTGGACGCGCTCACGCTCGATGCGCGGTCGCGCGTGAACGACGACGTGACGGTGCTCATCGGCCGCGAGAACCCGTTCGGTCACGGACTGTCGTCAGTCATCACGGTGTTCGCGGCACCGGGCGTCGGTGAAGCGGTCATCGGCGTGCTGGGTCCGCAGCGGATGGATTACGACGCCAACGTCTCGCTGATGCGGTATTTGCGGGAGCGGCTTGAGGAATTGGAATAACTTTTTCTATGGAAGATACGAACAACATGGGTGGCGCGCCGTCTGACGACACCGCCATGCCGGAACAGCAGCAGATGGATGACGCCGGCCGCATGGCAACGGATCCTTTGATGGCCAAGGCCGCAGAGGCCCTCCGCGTGGAGAGCGCGCAGCTGGAAGACATGAAGAAGCAGTGCGAGGAATACCTCGGCGGCTGGCAGCGCGCGGTGGCGGATTACGCCAACCTGAAGCGCGAAGCCGAGCGCGGTGCGGCGGAGATGGGGAAGTACGCCGCCGCGGGCGTCATCACGGGGCTGCTGCCGATCTTGGACAGTTTTGCGAAGGCGCATGCGGCGCGGCCCATTCAGGGCGACGCGGACGCGGCCAAGATGCTGCAGTGGGCGGACGGCATCGGCCACATCAAGTCGCAGCTGGACGGCGCGCTCGCCAAGCTCGGCCTCACCACCATCGATGAGATTGGCGTCCCGTTCGACGCGGCGCGGCACGAGGCGATGATGATGGAGAAGGCTCCGGACGTCGCGTCAGGAACGGTCGTGCGGCTGCTCGAGGCGGGGTACAAGATGCACGACCGCGTCCTCCGGCCGGCCAAAGTCGTCGTGGCGGAATAGCGACTTTCGACCTTTCTCCCTTTTTACCTTTCAACCTCACTGATATGGCCAAAATCATCGGCATCGACCTCGGCACCACCAACTCCTGCGTCGCCATCATCGAAGGCGGCCAGCCCAAGATCCTGGAGAACAAGGAGGGCGCGCGTACCACGCCGTCCATCGTCGCCATGTCCAAGTCGGGAGAGCGCCTGGTGGGCCAGCTCGCCAAGCGCCAGAGCGTGGTGAACCCGGCCAACACGCTGTACTCCATCAAGCGCCTCATCGGTCGCCGCTGGAGCGACGCCGACGTGCAGCGCGAAGCCAAGCTCTTCCCGTTCGCCGTGGTGCAGAGCGGCGAAGGCGTGAAGGTGAAGATGGGCGACAAGGAATACACGCCGGAAGAGATCGCTGCCATGGTGCTGCAGAAGCTGAAGGCGGACGCGGAGGAGAAGCTGGGCGAGAAGGTAACGGAGGCCGTCATCACCGTTCCGGCGTACTTCGACGACGCGCAGCGCCAGGCCACCAAGGTGGCGGGCGAGATCGCGGGCCTGACCGTGAAGCGCATCATCAACGAGCCCACCGCCGCCGCGCTGGCGTACGGGTTCGACAAGAAGAAGGGCGGCAAGATCGCCGTGTACGACCTGGGCGGCGGCACCTTTGACGTGTCCGTGCTCGACATCGCAGACGACACCGTGGAAGTGCTCGCCACCAACGGCGACACGCACCTGGGCGGCGATGACTTCGATCAGCGCATCATCCACTGGGTGCTGGACGAGTTCAAGAAGTCCGAGGGGATCGATCTGAGCAAGGACGTGCTTGCGCTGCAGCGCATCAAGGAGGCGGCGGAAAAGGCCAAGATCGAACTCTCCACGTCGCAGCAGAGCGAGATCAACCAGCCGTTCATCACGTCGGATGCCAACGGTCCGAAGCATCTTTCCCTGAACCTGACCCGCGCCAAGCTGGAAGAGCTGGTGCACGATCTGGTGGAGAAATCCATGATCCCGTGCCAGAAAGCGCTGGACGACGCCAAGGTGAGCAAGGCCGACATCACGGAAGTGGTGATGGTGGGCGGCATGACGCGCATGCCGCTTGTGCTGGCCGCCGTGGAGAAGTTCTTCGGCAAGAAGCCGAACGTCTCCGTGAACCCGGACGAGGTGGTCGCTGCCGGCGCTGCGGTGCAGGCGGGCGTGCTGCAGGGCGAGGTGAAGGATGTTTTGCTTCTCGACGTCACGCCGCTGTCTCTCGGCATCGAGACCATGGGAGGCGTGATGACCAAGCTGATTGAGCGCAACACCACCATTCCTACGTCCAAGACGCAGACGTTCTCCACCGCGGCTGACAACCAGCCGTCGGTTGAGATCCATGTTCTGCAGGGCGAGCGCGAGTTCAGCGCGGATAACAAGACGCTCGGCCGCTTCATGCTGGACGGCATCCCACCGGCGCCGCGCGGCGTGCCGCAGGTGGAGGTGTCGTTTGACCTGGACGCCAACGGTATCCTGTCCGTGAAAGCCAAGGACAAGGCGTCCGGCAAGGAGCAGAAGATCGTCATCACCGCTTCGACGGGGTTGTCCAAGGAAGAGATAGAGAAGATGAAGAAGGACGCCGAGCTTCACGCCGAGGAGGACAAGGCCAAGAAGGAGATGGTGGAGCTGCGCAACAACGCGGATTCCATGATCTACACCACGGAGAAGATGCTCAAGGAGTACGAGGCGAAGATCGATGCCGACAAGAAGGCCGCGGTGGTCGCCAAGATCGACGCTTTGAAGGCAGTGAAGGACGGCACCGACAAGGAGGCCATCAAGAAGGCCGCTGAT